>DLAP01000039.1:0-4627 GCA_002493965.1 Clostridiales bacterium UBA7044 | reverse complement strand
CTCGCCCCATTATGCGGTGTTGCCCTAAATCTTTTCCTTGTATTTTTCCTGAAGTGTGGTATAATAAACAAAATATGTCATGCTTTAGACATGAACACAATTCCAGGAGGTAGCCTTATGGCAGAATATAAGCAGTACATTACCCAGGCCCAGGGAAACGGCAATGTGATGATTTCAGAGGACGTGGTTTCCACCATCGTGGAGCACGCGCTGACCGAGGTAGATGGCGTTGTGAAGGGCGGCAATGAAGTCGTCGGGAAGAAAAGCTGGGGCAAGGGCATCCGCATCGCCATAGCAGAGGACAACACTCTGACTCTGGGCTGCAATATTGTGGTTTCCTATGGGGAAAGTGTCATCAAGGTCGCCCAGGCGGTTCAGGAAGTGGTGCGCAACGCCGTGGAGTCTGTTACCGGTGTAACTGTGGCCGATGTGGACGTGAATGTCTGCGGTATTCAGCGCAAGTAAAGGGAAACGGGTATGACGAGAGGAAATGCCAGAGAACTGGCGGTGCATTTGATTTACGGCAGGGAGTTTACCGGGGAAGAGCCGGAGCAGGTAGTCTCCGTCCGCCTGAATAAGGAGTATTACGAGAAGCTGAAGACGGAAAATGAGGTCTACGCGGAGCGTCCCAGCCGCAATCAGCTTCGCTACATAGACACGGTGGTGGCAGGCGTCGCCAACCGGGAGGAGGACTTAAACGCCCAGATCAGTAAGTTCTCCATCGGCTGGGATATCAGTCGGATTTCCCGGCTGACCCGGGCCATTCTGCAGCTTGCGATTTTTGAGATCCTGTATGTGGAAGATGTGCCCACCGGCGTGGCGGTCTCCGAGGCGGTGCGGCTGGCAAAGAAATATGACGGCGATGATACCGGTGCTTTTGTCAACGGCATCCTGGGCAGCTTTGCACGGAGCCTGACCACAGACAAGCCGGAGGAAGCCCAATGAGTGTCATTGGCATTGATACCAGCAATTACACTACCTCCATCGCCTTCTTTGACGGCGTGGATGGAGAAAACCAGTCAAAACTGCTGCCTGTGAAGCAGGGAGAGCTAGGCCTGCGCCAATCCGACGCGGTATTTGCCCATATCAAAAGCCTGCCGGAGCTTTCCGGCAGGCTGTTTTCCCATGTAGACGGGAAGACAATCACAGCGGTTGGGGTCAGCACCCGTCCCCGGGCGGTGGAAGGCAGCTATATGCCCTGCTTCATGGTGGGGTATTCTCACGCGAAAATGCTCTCTCAGGCCCTTGGAGTGCCTCTGGTGGAGGTATCCCATCAGCAGGGGCATGTTGCGGCATCCTTGTGGAGCGCCGGGCGGTTGGATCTGATGGATACGCCCCATTTAGCCTGGCACCTATCCGGGGGCACTACGGAACTTCTTCTGGTGGAGCCGGAGGGGAACAATGTCCGCTGCACCCGCATTGGCGGTACCACGGATATTTCTGCCGGTCAGCTCATCGACCGCACCGGCCAGCTTTTGGGCCTGCCGTTCCCATCAGGAAAGTACCTGGACGCTCTGAGCCGGGAAGCAGTAGGGAGGGACTGGTTCCGGGTCAAGTGCCGAAACGGAGAATTTTCCCTTTCCGGTGTTCAAAACAAGGTGCAGCAGTTTTACGAGGCCCGGCTTGACCCGGCGGAAACGGCGGCCTACGCCCTGCGGTGCGTCGGAAATGCAGTATTGCTGGCAACTGGGCAGGCAATGGCAAGCCATCCGGAGCTGAGTGTGGTATTCTCTGGAGGGGTAGCCTCCAATTCCATGCTGCGGGAAATTACCATGCCTCTGAACCCCGTATTTGCTCAGCCCCAATATTCTACGGACAATGCCATGGGGGTCGCTGTGCTGGCCCACCGGGCCATGGAGGGCTAAAATGTCCCAAACGATTTTGACAATTACGCAATTAAATGAGTATATCCGGGGGAAAATGGACAGCGACCCTATGCTTGCGCAAGTTGCTGTCCGAGGGGAGATCAGTAATTACAAGCTGTACCCCTCCGGACATCACTACTTTACCTTGAAGGATGAAGCTGGTGCCTTAAAATGTGTCATGTTTAAGGGCAACGCCTTCCGCCTGCGGTTCCGCCCCGAAAACGGTATGAAGGTCATCGCCATGGGCAAGGTCTCCGTATACCCCAGAGACGGAGCCTATCAGCTTTACTGCACCGCCATGGCCATGGATGGGGTAGGGGACTTATATGCCGCCTTTGAGCAGCTGAAAAAGAAACTGGAAGCCCAGGGCCTCTTTGACCCCGCCTATAAAAAGCCCCTGCCCAAATACCCGGAAACCATCGGCATTGTGACCAGCTCCGCCGGCGCGGCTGTCCATGATATGCTTCGGATCCTGCGCAAGCGCTACCCCATCGTAAAGGTCCGGCTGCTGCCCGTCCGGGTTCAGGGGACAGAGGCTCCAGGAGAAATCGCGGCGGCGATTGGCTACGCAAACCGATACAAACTAGCGGATCTGCTGATCGTAGGACGGGGCGGCGGCTCCATGGAAGACCTGTGGGCCTTTAACGATGAGCGGGTAGCCTATGCCATTTACCAGTCGGAAATCCCCATTATTTCCGCTGTTGGGCATGAGCCGGATGTGACCATTGCCGACTTTGTGGCAGATCTGCGGGCAGCCACGCCCTCCAACGGTGCGGAACTGGCGGTGCCGGATCAGGATGCTCTGCGGCAGAATCTGGATGCCACAGCCTCCGCTATGGCGGCAGCGTTGAGCCGTCAGGTAAAGGGGGCACGGCAGCATTTACATGTGTTATCCCAGTCTCCCGCACTGAGAAGCCCTACAGGCTATATCGAGCAACGGGGAAAGAATCTGGAGCTTCTGAAAAATCGAATGATCTCCGCTCAAACTCAGGCTCTCACCGGGAAAAAACAGCGCTATATCGCCGCTGTTTCCAAACTGGATGCTATGAGCCCCTTAAAGGTGCTGTCCCGGGGTTATGCCATGGCCCAAGGGGACGGTGGAGAAGTGATCCGAAGCATTCATCAAACAGAGCTTGGCCAGCGAATCACCGTAACAGTCAGTGACGGCGCTCTGTCCGCAACGGTAATGAAGAAAATGGAGGCAGAAAATGAGCAAAAAAAAGCTAAGTTTTGAGGAATCCATGACCCGCCTGGAACAGATCGTCCGTGCCATGGAGCGGGGAGACGTAGCATTGGAAGAATCCCTGAAGCTATTCCAGGAGGGGACAGAACTGGTAAAAAACTGCCAGAAGCTTTTGGACGACGCCACCCTTCAGGTAAAGCAGATCATGACTGCCCCGGATGGCAGCCCGGTGGAGGAGGAGTTCCAGGATGAACCTTGAGGAAAGAAGCCGGGAATACCGGGCCTTTATCGAAGAATACCTAAAAAACCTCTATGTGGATGCCAAGAAACAGGAGCCCCAGAAGCCGCTGTTTGAAGCCATGGAATATAGCCTCTTGGCTGGGGGAAAGCGTCTGCGCCCCATCTTTGCCCTGGACTTCTGCCGGATGTGCGGGGGAGACTGGAAAAACGCCGCCCCCTTTGCCGCCGCCATTGAGATGATCCATACCTACAGCCTGATCCATGACGACCTGCCCTGCATGGACGACGACGACTATCGTCGGGGCAGGCTCACCAATCACAAGGTCTATGGAGAGGGAATGGCGGTCCTGGCAGGGGATGCCCTGCTGACAGATGCCTTTATGGTAGCCTCCACGGCAAAGCTGCCCAACCCTAAGGATATGGGGGAAGCCATGGCTTTGATGGGCGAGGGGGCCGGTTCCCTTGGCATGGTGGGCGGTCAGGTGCTGGACATCATGAGCGAAAGCCGGGAACTGACAGAGCAAGAGGTCCTGGATATTCAGTCCCGAAAGACGGGACGTCTCATTTCTATCGCCTGCTGTCTGGGCGTTCTCGCAGGCGGCGGCACAGAGCAGCAGTATGAAGCGGCAGCCCAGTTCGCGGCCGGCCTTGGGTTGGCATTCCAGATTCGGGACGATGTTCTGGATGTGATCGGCACCCAGGAGGAAATGGGCAAGGAGGTAGGCCACGATGCCGGAAAAAATACCTTTGTCAGCCTCTACGGCCTTCCCAAATGTGAGGAACTGATCCGGAAATATACCGACTACGCGAAGGATGCTCTGAATGCCTTTGAGGACAGCGCATACATGGCGGCTCTTGCGGAAAGCTTGACCAGCCGCAGGGTGTAGGCTGGAACGGCAGAAAAGCTTTTATTTCCTCAAAAGGCAGGATTCACTTCAGCTTTTGGAGCGAAATAAATCGGAATTTGGAGAGTTAACTATGATTGCGATTATAGGAGCAAGTGTTTTTTCCATAGTAATTGTATTATCATTCCTTATAATTTGTGGTTTGCCATTAGGCGAGTTTACAATGGGAGGACAATGTAAAGTTTTCCCTAAGAAACTAAGGATTGCTTTGGTAATACAGCTTATTTTACAGATGTTTTTTGTAGTTGTTATTTTGCAAATGGGAGGATTTATACCTTTATGGTTTTCTGCTAATGCAACAAAGATAATCTGTATTGGTATGGCGGTATATCTCTCATTCAATACGGTTATGAATTTTATCTCCAAAAGCAAAAAAGAAAAATATGTAATGACACCACTTTCTGCAATTTCAGCAGTATGTTTTTGGATAACCG
>DLAP01000083.1:36143-87307 GCA_002493965.1 Clostridiales bacterium UBA7044 | reverse complement strand
GCCGCCCAGTCCATCGGTGAGCCTGGTACCCAGCTGACCATGCGTACCTTCCACTCCGGCGGCGTTGCCGGTGACGACATCACCCAGGGTCTGCCTCGAGTGGAAGAACTGTTCGAGGCCCGCCGTCCCAAGAAGATGGCCCAGATCTCTGAGATCACCGGCGTTGTGAGCATTGACGACACCCACCGCACCGCTCTGCGGAACATCACCGTCACCGCCGACGACGGCGAGGTGAAGGTCTATCAGGTTCCCTACTCCGTGGGCCTGAAGGTTGCCCAGGGCAAGGTAGTGGAAAAAGGCCAGCCTATCACCGACGGTGCCCTCTATCCCCAGGACGTGCTGCGGATCTCCGGCGTGGAGGCCGTTCAGGATTACCTGGTCCAGTCCGTCCAGGCGGTGTACCGCCAGCAGGGCGTGGAAATCAACGACAAGCACATTGAGGTCATCATCCGGCAGATGATGCGCAAGGTCCACGTGGAGGACCCCGGCGACACCAACCTGCTCACCAGCAGCACCGTGGACACCTTCGAGTTCGAGGACGCCAACGCGGAGATTCAGAGACGGATCGACGCCGGTGAAACCGGACTGCGGAAGGCGGAAGCCAGCGCCATGCTGCTCGGCATCACCAAGGCAGCTCTGGCTACCGACTCCTTCCTGTCCGCCGCTTCCTTCCAGGAGACCACCAAGGTCCTCACCGACGCCGCCATCAAGGGCAAGGTGGACCATCTGATCGGTCTGAAGGAAAACGTGCTGATCGGCAAGCTGATCCCCGCAGGCTCCGGCCTGATGGCCTATCGGGACTACCAGCCCGGCGCCACCCCGGAATCCCGGCTTCCCCAGGAGGTCGTGGAAAGCGCGCTGAACTAACATGAAAACTTCCGCCCGGGGAAACCCGGGCGGAAGCTTTTGTGAAATTGACATAATGGAAAACAGAGCCGCCCGGATTTGATCCGGGCGGCTCTATTTGTCATTTTTTGGTTTAATTCGTACCCCACTGGTAGCAGAAGGTATGTCCGCCAATGGTTCCCCACACATCTTTGTTGACCGCGTAGGTGGCAAAGTGGGTCACATTTATGGGCAGGATATAGGGGCCGCACAGAGCCCGCTCCACCGCCTCATACTGGGTTTGGGTGGGCTCGGCCTCGCTGATGTATTGGGTGCCCCGGAACTGATTTTCCGCGTAGATCACACCCCGCACCGTATTCGGGAAGCGGTCAGAATACAGCCGGTTCAGAATCACTTCCGCAACCGCCTGCTGACCGTCGTCCGGCTCCCCCTGGGCTTCCACCCAGACAAGCCGGGCTATCAGATTCATATCCGCGTCGCTCAGGGTCAGGTCCCCGTAGCGGGGTTCTATGTAAGGCCCTTTTTCCTCTTCGTAGATGAACGGCTCCTCGGGCATCTGGTCCACATCGTAAATCCAGGAACCGCTGTAGCCGGTGGCAATCTGGCTGCTGGTGAATCCGTTTTCAAATCCGTCCTTCAGGACCGGGTTTCCATAATTGGTGCCGAAGGGATCGTTGATCATCACTCTGCCATCCTCCGTCAGCCCGGTGGCAACCAGGAAGTGCTGGGAATCGGAGAACATGGACCGGCCGCTCATCAGCAGAATGGCAATCTTCCCTTCCCCCAGGGCTTTGAGGGTAACGTGCCAGTTTTCCGCCGCCTTCCAGGGAAGCTGCAATTCGTCGGAGGCATTTAAAAGACGCTCAATATTGTTCCCGTTGTAGCCGCCGAACCAATCCGCCAGCTCGTCGGGATAGTAGGTGTGTCCCGTCATATAGGTGGCCACCATGGCCAGGGCCGTAATGCCGCAGCCGCTGTTTGCGATGGTTCCGGCTCCGTACCGGACGTCCTTGTAATCCAGCTGGTTATACAGGGGCATGGTCCGAACCAGAGGCTTGGGGCCGGTATAGCGCTCCACATTTTCAGGCACTTCCTGGGGATCAAAAATCCAGGCCGCCTCCCAGCCGGTGGAAATCCACCCCTTGGGGAAGCCCTCCGCAAAGCCGTCCTGAAGCATGGACTTTTTCTGGTTTTCCCCCAGAGGATCGCTGACGCAGATCCGGTCGTCCTGGGTGACCTCCCGCAGTACGATCCAATGGGTATCATCGGTGAACACAGACTGATTGCCCATTTTGCAGATGGCAACAGAGCCTGCCTTCAGGCTCTCATAGGTGTCCTGGAAATCGGCAGCCTTCCGGAAGGGCAGGCCCAACGCCTTGGCGGCGTGCTCCAGAAGGGCAGCGTCGTCATCGGCATATTTCCCAAAATATCCGGCCAGGGTATCGGGCGTATAGTCGTAGCCCGTCAAGCAGGAAGCCACCATGGCAAGGGCTGTGACGCTGCTGCCGCTATTGGCAACGGTTCCGGAACCAAAGGAAGCCGCCGGGTAATCTTCCTGAATGTAGGAAGGCATCTCCACAGGCTTCCGGGGGGTGTCCGTTTCTTCCTTGGGGGAAGTGGCTTCTTCCGTTTCCTCCGCTTCCCCTGCGGTTTCCGCCGTGGTTTCCTCCGGGACCGTCTCCGGCTGGGTGGCATCCGGCTGGGTCTGCTCCACGGTTTCGGCTGCGGGAGCGGTGACGGAAAGGGTTTCCCCGGTCTGGGTTTCCCCTGTCTCGATAGACGCGCAGGCCGTCAGGTGGGAACTGCTCACAAAGATCATCAGCGCCATGAAAAACGCGGTCACGCGGGAAAAGGACTTCATCCGTCAGTTCCCTCCTTTCCGTAAAATACAGGCACATTATACCACAATTTTGGCAGCAAATCAAGCGATAATTGTGGACACCTCTGCCCCTTACTTCCCCAAAAACTCCCGGGTCACCTTTACAATATTGTCCGCGCACAGGCCGAAAGCCTTCAGCAAGGCGCCGGCAGGTCCGGAATGACCGAACTCGTCGTTCACGCCGATACGGGCAACCTTGGTAGGCAGCTTCTCGCTGAGCAGTCCGCAGACTGCTTCGCCCAGGCCGCCAATGACGGAGTGCTCTTCACAGGTGATGACACGTCCGCACTTTTTGGCAGCCGCCAGCACCAGCTCCTCATCCAGAGGCTTAATCGTTGCCATGTTGATGACCATAGCGTTGATTCCCCTGGCCGTCAGCTCTTCCGCAGCCACGATCGCTTCATAAACCATCAGTCCGTTGGCAATGATGGCAACATCGGCGCCGTCCCGCAGAATCTCACCCTTCCCGATCTGGAAAGAAAAACCCTCCTCGTGGACGACAGGCACCGCCGCACGGCCAAAGCGCATATAGACGGGGCCTTCATACTCGTAAGCGGCCTTCACCATGGCTCTGGCCTCCACATCGTCGGCAGGGCTCATGACCACCATGCCCGGAATGGACCGCATCAGAGCGAAGTCCTCGCAGCACTGATGGCTTGCGCCGTCCTCCCCCACGGAAATGCCGCCATGGGTAGCGCCGATCTTCACATTCAGGTGGGGATAGCCAATGGAGTTGCGCACCTGCTCAAAGGCCCGGCCCGCGGCAAACATAGCAAAGGAGGAAGCGAAGGGAACCAGCCCCGTGGTCGCAAGCCCCGCTGCCACACAGATCATGTCCGCTTCCGCGATCCCGCAGTCAAAGTGGCGCTGAGGGAAAGCCTTCTTGAAGATGCCGGTTTTGGTAGCGCCAGCCAGGTCGGCGTCCAGAACCACCAGATTCTCATGCTCCGCACCCAGAGCTGCCAGGGCATTCCCGTAGCCTTCACGGGTTGCGATTCTTTTTACTTCTGCCATATCACTTGCCCTCCAGTTCCGCCAGAATCGCCTTAAGCTCTTTTATGGCCTGCTCATGCTCCGCATCATTCGGGGCCTTGCCATGCCAGCCTGCATTGTTCTCCATAAAGGACACATCCTTGCCTTTGATGGTCTTCATCACGATGGCGGTGGGCTGTCCCTTGGTTTCCCGGGCGGTATTCATTGCGTCTTCCATCTGGTCAAAGTCGTGCCCATCGATGGCCACCACCTTGAAGCCGAAGGCTTCCAGCTTGTCCACGATGGGATAGGGGCTCATAACATCGGCAATATTGCCGTCAATTTGCAGGCCGTTGTTGTCAACGACGACACAGAGATTGTCCAGCTTATAGTGGGCGGCAAACATACAGGCTTCCCACACCTGGCCCTCCTGAATCTCGCCGTCACCCAGCAGGGTGTAGACCCGGGCGGGCTTACCCTGATGCTTCAGGCCCAGCGCCATACCGGCAGCGCAGGAGATCCCCTGGCCCAGAGAACCGGTGGACATATCCACACCGGGAACGGTGTTCATATTGGGATGGCCCTGCAGGTAGGAGCCGATGTGCCGAAGCGTCACCAAATCCTCCACAGGGAAGAAGCCCCGGTGAGCCAACGCGGAATACAGGCCGGGGGCGGTGTGGCCCTTGCTCAGGACGAAACGGTCCCGGTCTTCCCACTTGGGGTTTTGGGGATCGATGTTCATTTCCTTGAAGTACAGGTAGGTAAACAGATCCGCAGCGGACAGGCTGCCGCCGGGATGTCCTGCCTTAGCTCCGTGTGTGGCATCAATAATGCCCATGCGGACCTTGCAGGCGGTGATCTGAAGCTGCTTCTTTTCTTGAGGTGTCATGAGAGCCTCCTTAAATCCATAATCCGGCGGTTCGGCCGCCATACTGTCCCTTTTACATGGGTATTATACCCGCGGACCCCAAGGTTTGTCAATTGTCTGCAAATACAAAGGTGCATGCATTTCTTCCGTCGTTTTGTTCATCTTACAGGATTCCCCATTTTTCGCCCTGACACCTGGGCCATCCGACGAATTTCCAGTCCGATCCACAGAATCAGGGCCAAGCACAGGCTCATCACGGTGTAAGACAGCAGGGCGGCGCTGCCGTGGCGCTGGACGTAATATTCCATGAAACCCGCCACACCCAGGGCGGCGGCAATCGTCAGCCACAGCAGCCCGTACCAGGCCCGGAAGCCCTTTCTTTTCACCAGCCGCCGGGAGAATACCACAATGCCCCCCACCAGGGCGATGGCAGAAATCACCTGCACGATGCTGACAAAGCCGTTGCTCCGGAAAAACAGAGAATCATAGCGAATGGAATCCAGCACGATCTGGGAAGCGCAGTAGCACATCAGGAAAAGAATACAGGCGTCCCCCTCCGGGCAGCGGTTTTGATTCTTCCGATAAAAGGACGCCAGGCACAGGAATAACACCAGGCAAAAAAGGCTCTGAAACAGGAAGACGGCAAACCGGTACTCCGTGGCCCCGGATACAGCGTTTACCACCGGGTAGGAGAAGGGCAGAAAGTGAAGGAAATCCAGTACCTGCCCCCGGTCGGAGGAGTTAAACAGAGAAGCAAGCCGCCCCACGGCAATCCCCGCCGCTCCCGCCAAACTCATGGCGTCCAGCATTTCCGGAAGGCTCCGGCTGAGGTGAAGCAGCCGCACCAGCGCCGCTGCCAGGAAGCACCCCAGGAACACCCCCATCAGGGCATAGCCTCCCGGGGAAAACAGCTTCATAGCAGGAAGAAACCCTTCGTAGCTGTCCGTCCGGCTGTACCAGTGGAAGAACCGGGCAAAAACCAGGCTCAGAAAAATGGCCAGAGGAATGACGGCAAAGGCCGCCGCTGGATTCCCGGTTTTCCCCAGATAGAAGCTGAGAAAGAAGCAGATGGCCGTCACGGCCCCCAGGGCCAGGACGATGTTCTGCCAGTAGACAGGCGCGCCATCCAGAAAAAACGCGATCTTTTCCATGGCCTAACCTCCTTCCGGCACCGCAGTGGCAAAATAGATGATGTCGCTGATCCGCCGCTGCTCGCCCTTGGCGGGGCGGTTAATGAGTTCGTCATTCATGACGATGGTGGCGGTCTGACCGCCGTCCAGGCAGTAGGCCATCTTACATCCCGTCTGGGCTACCACCTTCTGGAACCGGGCCACCGTGGGATCGTCGGGCTGGTTGCCCTCCCAGTTGGCTACCACCGCCACATAGTGAAGCTTGTCCATCTGGCACAGGGCGGACCGGGCGTATTCCTCCTGGATTTCACCCACACCGTAGACGCTGGGAAGCTCCACCATTTCGTAATTGTCTACCAGGATAGGACCAAAGGCCAGACTGAAATTGATGTTGTTCTCATCCAGGAAGGCCTGGGCGTTTTCCTGGTTCTTTAGCTGCTTCATATAGGAGAAGATCATATCGCCGTTTTTGTCGATGTAGCAGGTCTCGGCGTAGCCGTCGTCCACTGCCCGGCGGACCTGGCCCTCATAGGCAACAATCCCAAACACCGGCCGGTTGGCGTAGAAGTCGCCGGAGGTGGCCACCACCGCGTTGACCGTGGCTGCCATTTCCGTGGGATAGTACAGCTTGCCAGAACCGTAGGCCCCATCAGACAGATGGCGTCTCAGCTGGGAGGGGTGGCCGATCTTCACCTCAGAATAGGTATAGACAGACTTGTCATGGACTTCCTTCCAGGTGATGGCAAAAATGCTCTCGTCTAAGTAGTAGCGGACCACACTGCCCTCGAACAGCTCCGTCTCCGTGGAGAAATACAGGGACTGACCGTCCAGAATGTATTCCGCTTCCCTGAGGATGGGCGCCATATCCCTGGGGTCGCTGACCTGGCCGAATTTGCTTTGGTCCGGCTCCGGGGCCACCTGGGTGTCGTCCGCAAGACGGTACACCGCCTCATAGGGTGGGACGGTTGCCTCTGTGGTTTCCGCCACGGTTTCCTCCGGAATGGGCTCCGTCCGAATACTGCTTTTCGCTTTCTCCAGCTCCGGCGCTACATAGGCATCAAAGGACTGGCAGATCGCCATATCTCCCACGGGAGAAGCGCTGACCGCAGCCGACTGGCCGGGGCTCAGCACCAATCCCCGCAGCAGCAGATAGCTCAATGCCAGAGAAATCGGCACCATCAAGATTCCCAGGGCGGTGAGCCAGGGGGACAGGGGCTGTCTCTCCGGGACATTCCATCGGGAACCGTCCGAAGGGAGCCTCCGGGGGGGCTCCGGGGCTTCCCGCCGGGGAATGTCAGAAATCCGACCATTATTTTGGGGCTTCTTCTGGGCGTATTTCGGTTGATAGGCCATGAAACCCCTCCTTACAGGCCGCCACCGGAAATGGCGGAGAGAATCTTTCTATCCGGGATCACATACCACTGTCCCTCCTCCTGAATGAGGCGCAGCCTTCCGGATACGGACATCGTTTCTCCCCGGTTCAGAGCTTCCTTTACCGCTTCCCGCAAGAGGGCGTCCGGGTTCGGGGACGTCTCGGAGAAACCCATGGACCGGGCCAGGGCCGACACCGCATTCAAAACAGCGGAAACATCCCGAACCGTCACAGTCACGTCCCGGTAAACCTCGGTGCCCTCCAGGTAGCAGCCATCCGGCGCCTCCCAGGAGATGCTGTTCCGGAAGGCTTCCCAAATATCAGCGGCCCCGTCGCTTTCAAAAGCGCCCTCCGTCCCCAACTCCGGCTGGCCATATAGGAGGCTTCCGGCCGTGGCGAAATCCCCGTCGGAGAGGACCTGCATAAACCGGGTGGATGCGTCCTCCGCCTCCCGGGGCACATTTTGGGACTTTGGTGCCAGATTCCGGCACAGGAAGCACAAAAGAATGGACACAATCAGCACACCAGCACCCAGTACGGCAAAAAGCGAGGAAAAAAATTGGACGGCTTCATAAAGCACCTCTTTCTGTCCGGCCCTGCCGGTTCTGTCAAAGGGAAGCTACAGCACGGATTCGTAGATTTGCTCAATGGCTTCCCCGAACACTTCCTTGTCAAAATGTTCCGCGATTTCCTGGCTCCGCCGGGACGCCGCCTGCCGTTTTTCCGGGTTCTCCATCAGGGTGTCGATGGCGTCCAGAAATTCCTGGGCACTGTTGTATTCGTAGCCATTTTCCCCTTCCTTCAGCACGTCCTCAAGACAGTCGTCCTGACGACACAGCAGGGGCAGACCATTGGCGGCCGCCTCGATATAGGTCAGCCCCTGGGTTTCACTGGTGGAGGCGCTGGCAAACACGTCCGCCAGCTGATAGAAGTTTTGTACCTCCTGGGGCTCCACCATTCCGGTGAAAATCACCTTCCGGGAAATCCCCAAAAGCCTTGCCTGCTGTTCCAGTGCCTTCCGCGCCGGGCCGTCCCCTACGATAAGAAACACCATATTTTCGTTGGTTTCCAGAGCCTGGGCGAACAACTCTATCAGTTCCCCCAGGTTTTTCTCCGTGCCCAGCCGCCCCAGATTCAGGAGCACCTGCTGATCGTCCCCAATTCCCAGGGCACGGCGGCGGCGCTGCCGCTCCTCCGGGGACATGCGGTGGTGATGCTGCTGGAGGCTTATGCCGCTGGGAACCACGCTGATGGGATTGTGCACCCCGTAGCCGTGGAGGGCGTTCTCCACCTTGACCGTGGGGGCCACCACCATTTTCACTTTTTTCAGCCGCTCCCGGGTCAGCACCCGCACCAGGGTCTTCCCCAGCCGTTTGCTTGGCACCAGATAGGTGACGTACTGCTCATAGAGAGTGTGATAGGTATGGACAATGGGCGCGCCGGTGATCCGGGAAATATGGGATGCGAACTGAAAGCTGAAAAACTCACACTGGCTGTGGATCACATCCGGCTTCCAGTCGATGATTTCCTGAACCAGTCTGTGCCGGAAGGGCAGGGGCATCCGCACGTCGGGGTACACCGCCCCCAGGGGCAGAGAGCGAATATAATACACCGGCCCATCCCTGTGGGAATGAAAGTCAGCAGACATGGTCAGAATGCGCACATCGTGGCCCTTTTCGGTCAGAACATCAAACAGATTTTGCACGGAGGTCACAACGCCGTTGGTACTGGTGGCATACAAGTCCGTGGTAATCAGAATTTTTCGTTTCTCTGTCTGGGATAACATAGGGATCCTCCGGGATAGTAAGAAAATGCTGCGTCCTTCCATTATAGCAAATTTCCGGGAAAATTCTACTGGCAAAATATTTAAGATTCCGTGGAAATCTCTTAAATTTCTTCTCTTCCTTGCATTTCCCGCAAGTACGTGATAAAATGAAGCGGAGTTCAAAGTTGGAGGCGTCCTATGGGTCGAGGGAGACGGCTGGTTTTGCCGGTTTTGATAACACTGCTCATGATTGGGGCCATCCTCTGGGGACTGTGGCTGTGGTATGACGCGAATGTGGACCGCAGCGGCTGGGCGGTTCAGGATGGAATCCGGTACTATCAGGGCTTTCACGGTCAGCCGGTGTCCGGCTGGCTGGAACTGGGTGAAGGTACCTATTATCTGCGGGAGGACGGCACGCCAAGCACCGGCTGGCAGAAGCTGAAGGGAAATACCTACTACTTTAAGGCCGACGGCACTATGGCAACCGGCTGGCAGAGGATCGACGGGGAAACCTGGTATTTTTTCCCCGGTGGCGCCTTGGCGGAGGGCTGGCTGACCTTAGACGGCGGGACCTACTATTTAAGCGACGGCCCCATGGCGACCGCCTGGCAGACCATTGACGGAAATACCTACTATTTTGGAGACGATGGACTGCTCCGCTATGGCTTTCAGGATATCGACGGCGGCACCTACTATTTTGATGAAGATGGCATCCTGCTCACCGGCCAGCAGACCATCAACGAGCGGATCTTCTATTTTGGAACCGACGGCGTTATGCGCACCGGCTGGGATGAGACAGAGGAGGGCCGCCGCTACTACTATGAGGACGGCCCCATGGCCCGGGGTTGGACTGCCATTGAGGGCGCCCTGTATTATTTTCAGGAGGACGGCCTGCTTTACACCGGCTGGCTGACCCTGGGGCAGTATCAATACTATCTCTCCCCTGAGGACGGCCGGGCTGCCATCGGCCCCACGGACATCGACGGCCAGCGCCACTATTTTAGCCCCAAGGGAGTGGAGATCGTACTGGTCAACGCCCGGAACCCGGTACCGGATTACTATGAGCGGAACCTAAAGAATGTGGTGGATTACCACGACGTGGATGAGCGGTGCTATGACGCCCTGGTTCAGATGTTACAGGACTGTGAAAGCGCCGGGATCGAATATAATTTCAACTCCGCCTACCGCACCATTAAGGAGCAGACAGAGATCCTGGAGCTTCGCACGGCGGAGCATATGAAGACCTATGACCTAAGCTATGAGGAGGCCAAGGAAAAAGCCCTGGAGACCGTGGCCCTGCCCGGCACCAGTGAGCATCACCTGGGGTTGGCGGTGGATCTGCTGGGAGACGAGGCCATCCCCTGGTTCCAGGAGCATTGCTGGGATTACGGCTTCATTCTGCGCTACACCGCGGAAAAGTACCCCATCACTGGCATCATTGACGAGCCGTGGCACTTCCGCTATGTGGGCGTGGAGGTGGCCCAGGACATCAAAGCCTCGGGGCTGTGCCTGGAGGAATACCTGGGGGCGGAGCCGGTCAAGCCGGATGCCGCCACAGAAACACAGAAATAACCAGACCGGCCCCCGGGCAGAAAGCCCAGGGGCCGATTTCGTTTACTGAATGGAGAAGCTTTGGTTTAAGACCAGGGTGGAATAAAGAAGCAGCACATCCTGATCCGTAAAGTCCACAAACCGGTCCAGAAGATCGATCCGAAGATACCGCACATCAATCAGCGTCACCTGACTGTAGTCCTGCACCAATAGCGGCACCATGCTGCTGCCGAAGGAATCCCGGAAGACGATCAGTTCCCGATCGCCGGGGGCATTGGGGTTTTCAATGGTCAGCAGGCTCTTGCTGCCGGAGAGATATACGTCATAGGGGTCCCGGGCGGTTTCTCCTTTTTCCCTGTCATAGACGCTGATCGTTTCCCCCGTCTCATAATCGTAGACTCTGCACCCATCCAGCAGGGGACTTTCCAGAATCTTTAAGGCATCCGGCTCCATAGGCAGGGCTGCCTGACCGTAGTACACGCCGTAGAAAGGGCGGTCCAGGGTGGTAACGGTGTAGTCTTCCAGCTGCGGCTCAGTCACCCCCAGAGCCTGGGCAATTTTCCCCGCTGCGGGAATCAGGGCTTCCTGCCGCCAGTGGGTGTCTGTCCGGTAATAGTCCTGGGCGGATAAGCTGTCCGTCAAATCGATGGGATCTGCCCAGGGCATTCCCTGGGCGATTCTCGTTTTCAGTGCGTCATAGTTAAGGTACAGCTGGCCACTGTCCCGAGCCAGATAGTAGCCCTTGTCCGGCACGATGGCCATGGCGATGGAGCACCCAGTGAGATACTTTTCATGGAGGGTATTCATTTTTTCCAGGAAATGATCCACAGAGGCTTCATTTAAGGGGTACTCCTGCCCTACCGCATAGCCGTCCGCCAGATAAATGCCGTTGTTGTCCTTTTGCCGCAGAAGCCCAAAGTGAAATCCCGCTTTCAGCCGTCGGAACCCATCCCGGAAGGGGAACTGATCCAGGGCGTAGTCTTCAAAATCCTCCTGGAACTTTCCGGTAAGAATCGCCTGGGCACTCACCTTTGGCCATCCGGCCAGAGGGCGGCGCTCCGCTTCGGAGATGTCCTTACTTGGGGAGAGCCAGGCAAAAAAGGCCAGAATTCCCCACAGGGCGATCAGGGTAATGGTACTTCTCTTCTTCATAACCCCACCTCCCTAAAACCGGAAATACAGGAACGGGCTGAAGGAGCCGTCCACCAGATAGGCTGTACAGACGAGCAGCAGGACAATCATCTGCACCAGGGGCAGAGCCGTCCCCGCATTTGTTTTTTCCAGCCGCGCTCCCGCCTGCCGCACCAAAGGCGTGGCCCCCACAATGCCGGCGGCAAACAGGAGGGCATAGCTTCTGAGATAGTACCTGGTCACATGGCTGATCAGAGGCAGTCCGGCAAGACCGAACATACCGGCGTAATCCCCTGCCGCCTGGGAAAGGCTATCGGCGTTAAACAGCACAAAGCTCAGCAGCACGGCCAGCAGCACATAGACATGGCGCAGCCAGTCGGGAAGCTTTTGCATAGCGGGAATCCATTTTTCGATCATCAGCAGCACCGCGAACAGCAGTCCCCAGAGAACAAAGTTCCAGGCAGCTCCGTGCCAGGCGCCCGTCAGCAGCCACACGGTCAGGATATTCACAACCCATCTGCCCCTGCTCACCCGGTTGCCGCCCATAGGGATATAGACGTAGTCCCGGAACCAGCGTCCCAGACTCATATGCCAGCGCCGCCAGAACTCCGTAACGCTTTTTGACGTATAAGGGTAGTCGAAGTTTTCCATAAAGTGGAAGCCAAAGATCCGCCCAAGGCCGATGGCCATATCGGAGTAGCCGGAAAAGTCAAAGTAGATATTCAGCAGAAAGGCGATGGCGTACATCCAGTAAAACAGGACGGACTTCTCCCCGCTTTCCCGGAAAAGGGAAATGAGCAGGGCAAACTGGTCTGCCAGCAGCACCTTTTTCCCCAGGCCGATCAGAAACCGCCGCAGTCCGTAGAACCCATCCTCCCAGGAGTGGGTGCGGTTTTCCAGTTCCGCCGCCACGTCCGCGTACCGGACGATAGGTCCGGCAATCAGCTGGGGGAACAGGGAGACATAAGCGCCGAAGGAAACCAGGTTTTTCTGAGGCGGCACATTTCCCCGGTAGACGTCGATGGTATAGCTGAGGCACTGGAAGGTATAGAAGCTGATGCCCACAGGCAGGGTTAGTTTCAGCCGTGGCAGAGAAAGCCCCGTCACGGCGCCAACGCTGCCAATCAGGAAATCCGCATACTTGAAGACACCCAGCAGCCCCACCCCGGTAAAGACGGATATCAGCAGCCAGAATTTTCGTATTTTCTTTTCCGGGCTTCTGCCGATCATTCTGCCGCAGAGGAAGAAGACGAGAATCGTAACCACCATTAATAGCAGCAGCTTCGGCTCCCCCCAGCCGTAGAAAAGGAGGCTGAATAGAAGCAGAACGGCGTTTTTCCACTTCTTTGGCACGCAGAAATAAGTGAGCATAACCGCCGGTAAAAAATAATAGAGAAAGGGAATGCTGGAAAATATCATAGGATTTTCCTCTCTGTGATGTCCTGTAAAAAATGGCAGCGAGACTTCGCTGCCATTTTTGGAATCAAATAATCGGCTCCTCCGCCAGGGTCTGGCTGTCCGGGTAGCTTTCCCGCAGGTGGGTCTGGAAGGTGGTCATGAGTTCCTCATGGCCAAAGGCCACGACCACGAAGTGATCGCCAACGCTCTCGATCAGCAGCTTGTCCGGGAAGCCACACATCCACTGGTTATTCAGCACCGCTTCCTTCATGGCCGCCCCAAAGCTTTCCGCCGTCACGCCCGACCCCAGGCGGTAAGCGCCGCAGGTGAAGGTGTTGCTGTTCATCATGTGCATCAGGGAGGCCGCTTCCGTCACATTTCCAAGCTGATCCGCTGGAATCAGCAGGGAGTAGGTCAGGGTTTCGTCCAGGGCATCGTACGCGCCGGGGCCTTCCGTGATAGTTTCTCCCAGGCGTCCGCCGGTGGCGGGGAACTGTTCGTCCTCCGTATAGGATCCCCAGACCGTTTCCAGAATTTCCAGGGCAGAGCTGGGCCCTGCGGCCGCAGCAGGCACAGTGGTTTCCGCAGGCTGTTTCCCGCCGCAGCCGGAAAGCAGAGTCAGCGTCAAAATTAAGAGAATCGATATCCATTTCTTCATTCTTTAATCCTCCGGGAATGTTTCTTTTATTCGCTTTCTTTGAAAATAAAGATACCCAAAATACAGCGCAATCATACCTGTCAGCACGCCCCCGCAGTCGATGGCCACGTCCCGAATGCCCGGCCCCCGGTCAGGGACAAAAATCTGAATGCTTTCGTCCACGCAGGCCACAGCTGCGCCCAGGCAGAAGGCCAAGGCCTTGGGTCTTCCCAGCATGGAGACGCGCCAGCACAGCAGCGCTCCCAGGCAGGCAAATTCCGTGAAGTGGGCAAGCTTCCGGATGGGGAAAAAGCCAGGGGTATCCTCACTGGTACTGCCAAAGAGTGTTTCCAGAATCCGCTTTACCCAGTCGCTTATGGCGCCGGAAAGGGACCCGGGCAGGAGGGAATTGCCCCAGATAAAAATGAGATTGCATATCAGCAGCGCGGTGCACAGCCGCATACGCTTGTCCGTTCGTATCATAGAATCCCCAAATGCTCCAGCAGGATTTTCAGGCCCAGCCCAATCAAAATCAGGCCCCCGGCGATCTGGGCTTTCTTTTCAAATCGGCTTCCAAAGAGATTGCCGATCTGTACCCCGGCGGCGGACATACCAAAGGTGAAAATCCCGATCAGGATAACCGCTGCCCAGATGTTCACACTGCCCGCCATGGCCAGGGAGATACCCACCGCCAGGGCGTCAATGGACGTGGCCACCGCCAGCACGAGCATGGTCTTGGGAGACAGATCCACCTTCCCGTCCACGGGACAAGAGGGGCCTTCCTCCTCTTCTTCAACGGCTTCCTTCAGCATATTGATACCGATAATCGCCAGCAATGCGAAGGCCACCCAGTGGTCCACCGCTTCAATGGCTTCCGCAAAGAAAGAACCCAGCCAGTAGCCAATCAGGGGCATGAGCGCCTGAAAGCCGCCGAACCAGATGCCGCAGGTAACGCTTGCCCCCACTGTTGCTTTCTTCATGGCCAGTCCCTTGCAGATGGACACGGCAAAGGCGTCCATACTCAGCCCCAGACCCAGCAGCAATAGTTCTCCGATTCCCATAAAAAATAACCTCCATGCGGATTCACCAGCACAGAAGCTTATGAAGAGACTCAGCCGGTTTCCAAGTCTCGTCATTTCAAATGGAACCGGGGTTTCCCCAGTATGTCGATTCCATCCCGCACAAGGATTCTGTGCGCCGACTACTCCCTCTTCTGTCTGGATTATAACAAGATTGTCCCCGGTTAGTCAAGGTAAACCGGGGACAGGTTACAGTAAATTAACATTTTGTGTGGGATTTCTTCAAAGAAAGCGCAGAATCTGCTCCACAATCAGCACCGCCGCGCTGCTGCTCAGGGCCACCACAATCAGGCTCTTGCCCCGGTAGGCCAGGATTACTGCCACAACCAGTGCCGCCGCCCCACTGATAGTAGACTGGGTGCTGGTAAGAATCGCGGGAAAGGTCATGGCCGCCAGGCAGCAGTAGGGGACATAGTGGAGGAAGGATTTGAGAAACCGACTTTGAATGGGCTTCCGGAAAATGGTCAGGGGCAGTACCCGGATCAGATAGGTGGTCAGAGCCATAACCAATATGTAGAGGTAAATACTCATGCCGCTGCCTCCTCTTCCTCCGGGATGGGGCACTTCCAGGCGAGAATCCCCGCCGCCGCCACGGTGCACACCACAATGGAGATACCCGGGGACACGTTCTTGAGCATAGGCACCCAGGCAAACAGGCAGCTGCACACCAGGGCCAGCACCACGGCAGCCAGAATTTTCCGGTCCGCCTTGGCCGGAGGCACCACAATGGCAATGAACATTCCGTAGAGCATGACCCCCAGGGCCGCCCGGATGGCCTGGGGCAGGATGGATCCCGCCAGCGCCCCACAGAGGGTACCAAGGCTCCAGCCGATCAGAGGCAGGGTCCCCAGTCCCAGCAGGAAGGGCACCGTCAGTGGTTCCCGCCGGTCCATGGCCAGAGCGAAAATTTCGTCCGTATTGAAAAAGGCAATGAGCAGTCTGGGGATCAGGCCGATTTTCTCCCCCATCCGCTGACTGAGAGCCAGGCTCATCAGGGCATAGCGGCTGTTGATCACCAGCTGGGTCAGTACCATTTCCCACAGGGTGGCGGAGGCTACGATGAGGGTCAGGCCCGCGAACTGTCCCGCGCTGGTCAGGTTGGTAATGGAAATGAGGGTGGCTTCCAGGGCCTTTACCCCCTGGGCCACGGCCATGGCGCCGAAACCAAAGCTGACGGAGAAGTAGCCCACTCCCACCGGCAGCCCCCGCTGTACGCCAATCCGGTATTCTTTTCGGTTCATATCTTGTCACGCAGCTGTCTTTCTGATATTCAACAAGGGTATCTTGTTATCGGGAAAGATTATAGCATTCCTTTTACGGAAAAGCAACCTTGGAAATCTTATTTGGAAGCTCCCCAGAAGCCGTGAAGCAGCTCCGCCAATTTCTCCGGTGCTTCCACGTTTACCTCATGTCCTGCTCCGGGAATCACTTCCAGCCGTCCGTTTTCCAAAGCCGCTGCCAGCTCCAAAGCGGCTTTTTGATTGGCGCTGTCCTTTTCGCCGCAGATAACCAGCACGGGACAGCTGACCTCTCCAAGAGAAGGACTGAAATCCAAAGCCATCATGGTTTTGCAAAGCGTCATGAATTCTCCTTTTCCAAATCCGGTCTGCTGAAAGCTGGACTTTGGCATAAACCGAAACAGGAAATTCTGAAGTCTTAATAAATTTACAGGCATTTTATATTGGGCAGCTATGAGCGCCAGGGAATTCACCTTCCCGGGATGCTCAATGGCATAATGCAGCGCCAGCACGCCGCCCAGGGACAGACCGCACAGATCTATTTTACCCTCCGTCCTCTCGCAGGCCTCCGAGAAAGCCGCATAAAGGTTTTCATAGGCTGCTTCCTTCCCTCGAAGCAGTTCCGCCAGATCCGGGCACGAGCTCTCCTCGGGATCGTTTAGCCCCGCAATGGTTTTCTCCCAGCTGGCCGGTGTCTGTCCCAGACCATGCAGAAAAATTCGCAGCATACGCCACCTCCTCAATCCCGCCGGACGCCCTGGTATTCCATCAGGTCCAGCACCTGCTGTCCCCGCTCCGTCAGAGCCATACTGCCATGGACGGGATAGGCTTCGTAGGCCCTCATGTCAAAGCCCTTCAGGGGCCGGTCATAGTCCAGAGAAATAAGGCCCTTCCGGTGGAGGCACTGGAGCAGCAGGCTCATTTCCTCGGCGTTGCCTTCCTCGAGATAGATGGGCCTGTCCCCATCCGCCTTTCGTGCCACCGGCAGAAAGGGGATCTGAGCCAGGGTGTTCAAAAAAGACATCTCTTTTTTCGTCAGTTCCAGCGTCCGACCGCAGCCGGCGCAGCTTCCGCAGCCAAAGCAGCTTTTTCCCTCCATGGAATCCCTCCTTGTATTTTGTGCATCATAGCAGATGGGGACGGAAATGTCAATTCAGAAAGTGTTCACAAAGAAAGGTTTGCATTCCCTCCCAGTTTATGCTATTCTATAAGAAAAATACCAGAAAACAAAGGAGAATGACTATGTCTGAAATTACCGTAACGAAAGCCAACTTTGACGCGCTGAAAAACCAGAGTGAAAAAAAAGTTCTGCTGGACTTCTGGGCCTCCTGGTGCGGCCCCTGCCGGATGGTTGCCCCCATTGTGGCAGAAATCGCCGAGACCCACCCGGAGGTGATCGTGGGCAAGGTCAATGTGGACGAGGAGCTGGAACTGGCCCGAGCTTACGGCATTGTGAGCATCCCCACCCTGATCGTGCTGAAAAACGGCCAGGTTGCCGCCAAGGCCGTGGGCTATATGCCCAAGAAGGACATTGAGGCGCTGCTGGATAAGTAAGTAAACTGTAAGGACCTCCGAACCGATGCCGGGAAGCGGACCGTTGCGCGCTTCCTCACCTCCCTTCGGAGGTTTCCTATATCTTTTTTCAGAAAGCCCGTCCCCAACCTTAGAAAGGAAAACACATGAGCGAACGAGCAAAACGAATTCGAAACATTCTGGGCCTGACCGTCGCCGGGATCGTCACGCCATCGGCATTACGATCTTTCTGTCTCCGGTGAAGCTGTACGACAGCGGCATCTCCGGCACCTCCATGCTGCTCTCCCAGATCGCCCCGGCATGGATGAACCTGTCCCTGTTCCTGATCCTCCTGAACATCCCCCTGTTTTTGCTGGGCTGGAAAAAGCGGGGACTGACATTTACCCTCTGTTCCATTTACACCGTAGCTGTCTATGCGGTCACGGCCTGGCTCATTACGGATGTCTTCCCTGTGGACGTAAGTATTGCCTCCCCTCTGGCAGGGCAGGATCTGCTGCTGTGCGCCCTGTTCGGCGGGGTGATCTCCGGCACCGGCAGCGGCCTTGCCATTCGCTTTGGCGGGGCTATGGACGGCATTGAAGTCATGGCGGTGCTGTTTGCCAAGGATGCGGGTCTATCTGTCGGCAGCTTTGTCATGATCTACAATGTAATCCTGTACACAGTCTGCGGATTGATTTTAAACAGTTGGGTCCTTCCCCTGTACTCCATCGTCACCTACATGGCGGCGCTGAAAACTGTGGATTTCATTGTAGAGGGCATCGACCGGGCCAAGGCGATCTGGATTGTCACAGGCCACGCCGAAGACATCTGTCAGGTTTTATCCGACACCTTCCGTCAGGGGATCACTGTTCTGGATGCCAAGGGCTATTACTCCGACAGCGATAAAAAGGTAGTGTATATCGTTCTCAACCGCTTCCAGATCACCCAGCTTCGGGATATCGTCCACCGCGTTGATCCCATGGCATATATCGCCATCCACGAGGTCGCGGATGTCTTTAAGGCAGAGTATGACGCCCCGAAAACCCCATAACGTGCGAAACGGCAGACTTTCCAAAAGGGTGTCTGCCGTTTTCCTTATGCCTTTCGTTCCACCGTCAGGCGCTTGATGGCCTCAAAGGATGTATCGGAAATGGCGTGTTCCATTTTGCAGGCGTCCGCCGTGGCCGTCTTCTTGTCCACGCCCAGGACGGGCGTTTCCCTTCTGATTTTGCAGCACCAGAATGGCCTCCAGATACATTTCCCCGGATTCGTGAACGCTCATGCCGCTCCCAGCAGCAGATCGATTCCCTGCTCCAGCCGCTCCTTCGTCAGCATTCCCATAGTCTCACTGACCCGGTTTCCTTCCGCGTCAATGAAATATGTCACCGGCACTGCATAAATCCCGTAGGCGTTTGCGCCCGCCAGATCCGTATCGTAATACACCGGGAAGGTATAGCCCTGCTCCGTAATATAAGTGGAAGCGCTTTTCACAGTCTCCTGACCGCCGTCGGTGAGGTTCACGATCAAAAATTGGATCTGCTCCCCATAAGTGTCAAAGGCCGCCTGAAATTCCGGCATTTCGTTTTTGCAGGGGCCGCACCAGGAGGCCCAGAAGTTCAGAATCACAGGCTTTCCCCGGAAGTCGGAAAGGCAATGGCTGTTTCCTTCCAGATCATAGAAGGTAAAGTCCGGAGCAGACGTTGCTTCCTTCTCTGTTTGGGCAGTCGTCACTTCCGGCGCCTGCACCTGCCGGGTCAGGCTTCCGTATAGCACATAGGCACCCACAATCAGCACGGCAATCAGCAATACCAGAATCAAAAGCTTTAGAATTTTATAGGCGGTTTCCATGGTCTTCCCTCCTTAACTCAGCAGCGCGAGAAGCTTTCCCAGGATTCCCGTGGCCATACACACGCCAACCAGGACCAGCAGCCCACCGCAGATTTTATTGATGACCGAATAGTGCCCCTTGATCCAGCTGAAAGCGGACTTCAATTTGTCGATGAGGACGGCGCTGAGGAGGAAGGGGATCCCCAGGCCCAGGGAGTAGCACAGCAGCATTCCCATTCCCTCCAGCACATGTCCCCGTTGGGAGGCCAGCATCAGGGCGGAGCCAAGGAACGCCCCCACGCAGGGGGTCCAGCCCACGGAGAAGATCACACCGAAGGCAAAAGCGGAAAAGAAACCAAGCTCCCCGGTTTTTACGGTCCCCTTCATGCCCTGAAACAGGCTCAGCCGGAACAAACCCATATAGCTCAGGCCAAACAGAATTACAATCAGGCCGCCAATCAAATTGACCCAGAAGGCATATTTCGTCAGCAGGGCGCCCACACTGCCCGCCAGCGCCCCCATGGCCATGAACACCAGGGTAAAGCCCAGCACAAAGCCCAGGGCGCCAGTCAGGGTTTTCTTCATGGTACGCTCTCCGCCGCCTGCAAAGTAGCTCACGTAAATGGGCAGCATGGGCAGCAGGCAGGGGGAAATGAAGGTAATGATACCCTCCAAAAATGAGATGAGATACTGCACGGCAAGGCTCCTTCCTTTGTTTTGGCAACTCGAAAGGGCCGCCTTTTCCGGCGGCCCCCCTATCTTTGGAAATCAGTTGGTATAGTTGTCGAAATACCCCTGAATGTGAATGACCGGGGTGCCCTTGTCTCCAGACCCGGAGGTCAGATCGCACAGAGAGCCAATCAGATCCGTCAGGCGGCGGGGGGTGGTGCCCTGGGAGGCCATAGAGCCTGCCAGATTGCCCTTTGCCCGGATGGCGTCCTCAATGGCGGTCTTCAGCGCCTCACCACTTAGGTCGGCATAGTCGTTGTCCGCCAGATATTTTAACTTCAGCTCGTTGGGGGTGCCCTCCAGACCAGGGGTGTGGGCCACGGAAACGCTGGGGTCCGCCAGCTCCCAGATCTTGCCCACGGGATCCTTAAAAGCGCCGTCGCCATAGACCATGACCTCCACGTGCTTGCCGGTCTTTTCCAGGAAGCTCTTTTGGATTTTCAGCACCAGGTCATTGCAGTCCCGGGGGAACAGCTTGACCTTATTCTCGGTGGACTTGTTGGACCCCAGCAGACCGAACCGCTCGTTGCAGCCGCTGCCGTCCACAGGGGCGTTCAGGATGTCGTCCAGACCGCAGACCTTCTCTGCTCCGGCAGCACGCAGGAGCCGCTTGGTGCGCTCCCGGGTGTGGATATCGCAGGTCAGCACGTTTTTCGTGTAGTTCAGAATCACCCGGGGGTCGTTGGCGAAGATCACTTCCACATCCGCGCCCTCTTCCCGGATCAGATCGGAGTAGTACTGCACATAGTCTACCAAGGTGAAGGGATGGCGATTCTCGCCGAACAGTTCCCGATATTTCTGAAGAGTCAGCACGTCGGAATAAGGGTTGACACCGGCCTCGTCCAGCTTATCCAGGGACACCAGCTCATTGCCCACCTCGTCGGAGGGGTAGCTGAGCATCAGCACGATCTTCTTGGCCCCCCGGGCAATGCCCCGCAGGCAGATGGCAAACCGGTTCCGGGACAGAATGGGGAAAATCACACCGATGGTCTCCCCGCCAAGCTTCCGGCGGACATCCGTGGCAATGGCGTCAATGGAGGCATAGTTACCCTGGGCCCGGGCCACCACGGACTCGGTCACAGCCACCACGTCCCGATCCCGCAGGCTGTAGCCTTCGCTCTGAGCGGCGTCCAAGACGCTCGCCACCACGATTTTTGCCAGGTCGTCTCCCTCCCGGATAATGGGGCAGCGAATGCCTCTGGACACGGTTCCGACTTTTCTTTCCATAATCAACCTCGTTTCCCCGGCGGATATTCCCTCCTGACCCGGTTGTGTTCAAAATTCGCGTAACTATTATATAGGATATCCCTGGATTTTTCAACTTATATTTTTGCTTTTCTCCAGAAATTGCCTTTTTCTGGAAAAACAGTTGCTTTTCCTTACTATTTTTGCTATATTGTAGGGTAAATGAAATCGGCCAAATCAGGAGGCTTTCCATGAATATTATCATCGCAGGGGATGGCAAGGTTGGCTCCATGCTGACCCGGCAGCTTTCCTCCGAAGGCTATGACGTCACCGTTATTGATTCCAATTCCCAGGTCCTGGAGTCCAGCGTGGAGCGCTACGACGTGATTTCCGTCCATGGCAACTGCGCCTCCATGCGCGTACTGCAGCAGGCCGGAGTAAAAGACGCGGATCTGCTCATTGCCGCCACCAGCCAGGATGAAATTAACCTGCTGTGCTGCACCACCGCCCACTCCTTAAATCCGAAGCTCCATACCATCGCCCGGATCCGAAATCCCGAGTACACCGAGCAGATCTACCGGATGCGGGATGTATTCGGTCTGAACATGATCATCAACCCCGAGGATCGGGCCGCCTCCGAAATTGAGCGGCTGCTCAAATATCCGGGCTTTCTCCGCCGGGACACCTTCGCCAAGGGCCGGACAGAAATTGTGGAAATCCGGGTGGACGCGGGGAGCAAGCTGTGCAATGTTCAGCTGATGGACCTGCGAACCATCGTCAAGTGCCAGGTGCTGGTCTGCGCGGTCATCCGGGGCGGCAGCGCGGTGGCCCCCAAGGGCGATTTTACCCTGCGGGAGGGGGACCGGATTTTCGTCACGGCCCTGTCCCAGAATCTGACCACTCTGCTGAAAAACCTGGGAATCCTCACCCGCCGGGTACACAGCGTCACCCTCTGCGGCGGCGGCCGCATCAGCTACTACCTGGCCAAACGCCTGAAAAAGGCGGGGATTTCCGTCCGGATCCTGGAAAAGGACCCCAAGCACTGTCAGGAGCTGTGCGCCAAGCTTCCCGGGGTGGAGATTCTCCAGGGGGACGCCAGCGACCAGGATCTGCTGGCCAATGAGGGGCTTCTCCGCGCCGACGCCATGGTAACGCTGACGGGACTGGACGAGCTGAATATGATTGTCTCCCTTTACGCTGCCGCCCAGGGGATCCCCCAGGTCATCACCAAAATCAGCCATTCGGGCAACCGCAGTGTTCTTGGGAGCCTGTCTCTCGGCAGCGTGATCTGCCCCAGAGAACTGGTATGCAGCAACATCGTCCGTTACGTCCGGGCCATGGAGAACCAGACCGGCGCCGCCGTCTCCGTCCATTCCATTGCCGACGGTCAGGCGGAGGCCATGGAGTTTTTGGTGGAGGAGGACACCCGTTACTGCGGCAAGCCCCTAAAGGAAATCAAGCTCAAGCCCAATGTGCTGCTGGTCAGCATTTCCCACGGCGCCTCCACGGAGATCGCCAACGGCGACTCCTCCTTCCAGAAGGGCGACACGGTGATCATCGTCACCAACGGCCGGGAGGTCATTCGGCAGTTCGGCGATATTTTCGCGTAAAGAGGCGCTTTCATGAACTACAAAATGATGGGGCGGTTTCTCGCCCAGATCCTATCCATTGAGGGCATCTTCATGATCCCCGCCTTCTGCATCAGCTTTTATTGCGGAGACACCCCGGCGGCGGAGGCTTTTCTGATTTCCATGGCGGTAATCGGGCTTCTGGCGGTGGGCCTGTTCCTGATCTGTCGGGGGGCCCCCAGCGCTTTCAACGCCAAGGCGGGCCTCGTATGCGTGGGAATCAGCTGGATCGTACTGAGCTTAGTGGGCTGCCTGCCCTTCTACCTTTCCGGGGAAATCTCCGGCTATATCAACTGCTTCTTTGAAATTGTCTCCGGCTTTACCACCACCGGCGCTTCCATTGTACCGGAAGTGGAGAGGTTAAGCAAGGGCATCCTGTACTGACGCAGCTTCAGCCACTGGCTGGGCGGCATGGGCGTACTGGTATTCCTGCTGGCCTTTACCGGCGAGAAGGGGCAGGGCTTCACCATGCACCTATTACGGGCAGAAAGCCCAGGCCCCAACGTGGGCAAGCTGGTGCCCAAGATGCGTAAAACCGCCGGGATCCTGTATCTCATTTATATTGGTCTCACCGTTCTCAACATCCTCTTCCTGGTGGTGGGCGGTATGCCTCTGTTTGAGGCTGTCTGCACCGCTTTTGGCACAGCCGGAACCGGCGGCTTCGGCGTGAAGAACGACTCCCTGGCAAGCTATAGTCCCTATCTGCAAAACGTCACCACCGTGTTTATGGCCCTGTTCGGGGTGAACTTCAGCTGCTACTACCTTCTGCTGCTCCGGCAGTGGAAGAGCGTAGCCCTGGACGAGGAGCTGCGGACCTATCTGGGTATCATTCTCGGCAGCGTAGCCCTGATTGCCTGGAACATCCGGGGTCTTTACGGTTCTCTTGGAGAAACCCTCCGCCATGCTGCCTTCCAGGTCAGCAGCATCATCACCACCACCGGCTTTGCCACCACGGACTTTGACCTGTGGCCAGTCTTTTCCAAGACCATTCTTCTGTGTCTCATGATTGTAGGTGCCTGCGCCGGCTCCACCGGCGGCGGCTTGAAGGTGGCCCGGGTGCTGCTTCTGCTCAAAGGTCTTCGCCGGAACATCCGGCAGATGCTCCAGCCCCGGAAGGTGGAGCTGATCCGAAACAATGGCGAAATTGTAGACGAAAAGGTCCTTTCCAATACCAACGCCTACCTTGCCGCCTATGTGGTGATCGTGGTGGTCATCTTTATTCTGCTATCCCTGGACGGATTCTCCGTGGAGACCAACCTGTCCGCCGCTCTCGCCACCTTTAATAACATCGGCCCCGGCCTGGATGCCGTAGGCCCCACCTGCAACTTTGCCGCTTACAGCAGCTTCAGTAAGCTGCTGCTGTCCTTCAGCATGCTGGCAGGGCGGCTGGAGATCTTCCCCATTCTGGTGCTGTTCTCCAGAAGCACCTGGAAGCGGCGATAAGCCGGCGTCCAAAAGTCAATTTCCGGTATCGGAATAATCCGATACCGGAAATTTTTGCTCTCTGCGTGTTATGGCGCGGCATGTTCCTTCAGGATGGTTTCGCCGGAATAGAACGTCCAGTTACTCAGATCCCACAGATTGTCCATGACGCTGGCCCAGGTGGAGGGCAGGAAGGTGGTACCGCCGTTTTCGTCCACACTCCAATCATGGGACAGGGTGATAAACTGGGGATGGGCCGTCTTTTCCTCCATGGTCAGCTTCTTCCCGGTGTAGGGATTCACGGGGTTCTCGATCAGCCCCTCTGACGCAAGCACTGGCACATCTGCCGTCGTCATAAAGGTATCGGACGTGGTAAACTCCTGGCTGCCAAAATCCTTTACCATCAGCAGGGGACAGTATCGTCCCAGGTCTTCCGTCCCTCCGTTGTTTTCCGCAAAAAGCTCCGCCATCTGCCATACATTTTTCCCGTGGTCAGAAACCAGGATGATCCGGGTATTGTCATAGACGTCGTTTTCCCGGAGGTAGTCCAGCCACTGGCCCACAAGCAGGAACATGGCCATATTCGTATGGTAGTGGGACATCTGTTCCCCCTCCTCTACAATCAGCTGCCTGCCGTTCACATAGAACCGGTCCTCATGGGCTTCGTCGTAGGCGGTATTATCCACCCATTCTGTAGGAACATAGTCTGGCTCTTGAAGAAGGGCAGGTTCATGGGTCATGTTGTTGCACAGGAACAGGAAGGTGTCTTCCTTCTCCTCTGTCACCCGGGTGATCTCCGGCAAATGGAGGGCCACATGATAGCCATTCAGAAACGCGGTGTCATTTCCCTCCGCCTTAGAGGGATTCTCTACGATCTGATCGGTAGAACCGGCCTTCCTGCCCAGGTTGTGGTATCTTCCTCCCTCGTACAGAGTGGGCTGGACAATCACCGGCATGCATTTCATCAGGCTGAAGCAGAAGAAGTTCCGGTTGTTGTTCTCAATCTCAATTTCAGTGCTGTCCACTTCATTGAATTTCCCCTCCGTCAGCCAGGTTTTCACCCCGGGGATTTCATCATAAATGGACAGATCCGGGATCCACTGATACCCTGCGTAGGGAGCATCGCACACCGTCACATCATAGCCGCTGTCGCTGAAGAGCCGGGGCATGACCTTAAGGGCTTCATCGTGCTTGTCCACCATAGGCTCCGTGTCCCGCCGGTTCATTTCCACCGGGGTATATTCGTAGCCGCCCATCATGGCCGGTACGCCGAAATTGGTAGCGCCGCCGTGGGAGATGGTATTGCTGTAATAGGTAAATCCGGCAAACTGTTCCTTCAGTTCCGGTTTTTCCTGGAAGATATAGGGAACGTCAATGCCCAGGGCCCGGTCAAACATGAGCACCACCACATTTTTTCCTTGTTTGCTCAGCTGGAAATAGGGCGTCTCCTCCGTCATGGCGCTGGTATAGTTCTTCACACTGTCCGTGGATTTCTGGATGCCGATGACGTTCATGGCGGACATCACCACCATGGCGGCTCCCACCGTCAGCAGGCCAAACTGGGCAAGCTTTTTCTGTTTCCCGGCAAGCCAGTACAGCACCACAAAGCCCACCACCATGACCAGCAGGTTCAGGTTCTGCTCCAGACCGCCAAATCCCTGGTACACCTCATATTGGAGCGTGGAAGAGATGACCCCCATTCCTCTGCCAAAGAACACGAAGTTGATGGAGGCCAGAGTACAGACGCAGAAGATCAGCTTATCCAATACCGCCTTCCCCTTGTCCCCTGCCAGCCAGTAAAACACCGACAGCCACACCAGGAAGAATCCGGCCGCGGTCAGGCAGGAACTGAGCATATAGAGAATCGGCGCGTGAAAATGGTTGATGTCAATGTACTCCTGAGGTGACGCGGCAATATAAGCAGAGGGGATCAGCACGCCGATGAGCACGGTCAGAAAGACACAGCCCAGCAGGAAGCGCTTCCGTTCAGGCTGTGCCTCCACCAGTTTTGCAGGGAATCGTTTCTGTAACACCGGCCACAGCAGGGGCAGCCAGAGAACCATTCCCACCGGAATCAGCATCCCCCTGCTTCTTACATTTTCCGTCTGATAAAATCCAACAGCAAATACCATCAGCCCCAGTCCCAAAGCCGCACACAGGCAGGCCAGTACCTTCCTGGGGTTTTTCAGCTTATAGAAGATGTTCTTCACCAGGGAGAACACATTGTTTAGTGTCCAGTAAACCAGCAGCCCCGAGGGAGAGCTGTACAGGAACACCAGAAAGAACACCGCCATGGCATACAGCTGCACCTTGGTTTTCGTGGGAAAGCCCTTTAAGTAAATAGCGCTGGAAACCATGTTGACCAGGGTCATCAGAATGGGCAGCAAGTTCAGATGCACACTGCCAATGACGATCAGTCCGTCCGGAGCACTGAGATCCTGAATAGGACCGAAGGACACCCCTTCCAGCAGCGCCAGATGGGACAGGAACTGATAGGCGGCGATGAAAAAGGGAATCTCCAAAAGCAGGGACACGGAGCCGTTCAGAGCGGACAAGGGAGAATAGTGATTTTCCCGGTAATAGGCCTGCAAAATCATCATTCTCTCGTCTCCGGAGAAGGTCTTTTTGATATGGGCCACTCCATCGTGGAGTTTCTCCTCCACCTGCCGCGCCTTTTCCTGCATGGCGTCCGCCTGCCGGTACAGGGGCAGCACCAGAATGTTCATGGCCAGGCTCAGAGCGAAAATTGCCCAGCCCGGATGGCCGATGCTCTCATAGGCAATGCTGAATATGAACTCAAACACCAGCTTCAGAGGGCTGATGAGAAGGGTTTCCAAAATTTGCATAATCGACATATTACTTGACCTCTGTTTTTTCCGCTGTGCGCTCCCCGACTTTATTTAGCAGGTACTCGGCCACCCGTACGGCGCCCTCGCCGGGGTGTTCCCAGGTCTCGGCCTTTACTTCCTGCCTGCCCTGGGCATATCGGGGGTCCGTCAGGCAGGCGTCCAATTGCTTCCCCAGGTCCGACATATTCTCCCGGGTCAGTTGGCTTCCGATTTTTGGAAGGGCTTCCGCCGTCCAGAGGGGCTCTTTCAGCCACCAGGCGTCATAGGGGCCGGTGTCAAACTTGGGGTCCGTGTAGATTACCGGCTTGTCGTAGATCAGGGAGAACTCGAAAATCACGCCGGAGAAGTCGGAGATCAGGATGTCCGACCGGCGCAGAACCTCAAAGTTGTCCGTATCCCGGTTCCATTCCAGCTTGTCGGAATCCGGATAGCGGGCCATCAGCCCTTCCAGCATCTCCTTTTCCGAGGTGAAGGACTGGGGATGGGGCCGGACAATAATATGGTAGTCGGTCTTCAGCAGTACGTCCAGAATCTCCCCGCCGAACACGGCGAAAATGGCGCTTGACCCCCAGGAGGGAGCCAGCAGCACCGTCTTTTCATGGGGCGGCACTGGGGGCGCGGCCTCCAGCCGCTTTGCCATTTCGTCCATGTAGGGGATGCCCACAATGGTCAGTTCCTTGGGAGGAAGATTTCTCAGGCGCTCCAGGGATCGGATCTGCTCTGCCTGATACTGGCCGGAAAGCAGCACGGCGTCATAATTGTCCAGACCGAACATCCGGTAGAGGGTGATGTCGTTGGGAGCATGGGGAATGTGGACATAGAAGCGAACATCCTTGGAGCGCTTCCACTGGTACACCTCCAGTCCGGGGGTGGTGGCCAGTACAAGGTCGGCGTTCAGGAAATTCAGCTTGGCGTAGGCCCGGTTTCCCTCCCCGATAAACTGGCCATGGATGTGGGGATAGGGGTTTTGCAGAACCGGATCGTCCGGGGAGGCGGTCATATACACCACGTCTTGGCCCCGCTTATTCAGCTCCCGGCAGATAGGCTCAAAATTGACCCAGTAGCGCTTGTTGTCCGAGAAAATCACAATGGGGATCTTCTTCGTATTTTCCTCCGCCTTTCCGCCGCTGAGCCGAAAGCGGAGCTTGATCAGAATCATGCGGACGGAATAGATCGCCGCGCCGATCAGGCCGATCAGGATCGTAAAAAGCATACTTCCCGTACCGGGATCAATGTATAGCTTCATGGTTTCTCTTCTTTCTATCGATTGATATTCTTTCCTATCATACCAGAAATCCCCAAAAATGCAACCCTTTTTCAAAGCGTCCGGAAATCGCCGGTAAAAAAATCCACGGCTGCCACCTCTATCTTTTGTGCCATATTTCCCATTGACAAGGCTTTCTGTCCATGGTATAATCTCCGGGACGAATAGAGCGGCTTGCCGCATGGGTCTTGCCGCTTTGGCAGGACATTTTTTTAGGCATGAAAGGAGACACCCATGGATCGTATGAAGGCAAAGGTCATTTCCCCTTCCGTTTTTCCCGCCTTCGAGGAAAGTGTTTCCTCTTCCCTTTTTCCGTTCCTCAATTCCCCCCAATATGTTGTTTTTCCCGGCTTTTGTGATGTGCATGTGCATTTCCGAGAGCCGGGTTTTTCTTATAAGGAGACCATCCGTTCAGGCTCCCTGGCCTCCGCCCGGGGAGGCTATACGGCGGTGGCCACCATGCCCAACCTGAATCCCGTGCCGGACAGCGAAGCGCACCTGGAGGAGCAGCTGCAACTCATCCGGGACACCGCCTGCATTCATGTCTATCCCTACGGGGCAATCACCGTGGGCGAAAAGGGTGAAACTCTGGCAGACCTTTCTGGGCTGGCAAAGGATGTCCTGGGCTTTTCCGATGATGGCCGGGGCGTCCAGAATCGGGAAATGATGAAAAATGCCATGCTTATTGCCAAAGCTTTGGGCAAGCCCATTGTGGCTCACTGTGAGGACAATTCCCTGCTTCATGGAGGATATATCCACGACGGCGCCTACGCCAAAGCCCATGGACACTTAGGCATCTGCTCGGAAAGCGAGTGGGGCCCCATCGCCCGGGACCTGGAACTCGTCAGGGAAACCGGCGCAAGCTACCATGTGTGCCACATCTCCACCAAGGAAACCGTGGCCCTGATCCGCAAGGCCAAGGCGGAAGGCCTGGACGTGACCTGTGAGACCGGCCCCCACTACCTTGTAATGGACGATTCCATGCTACAGGAAGACGGACGGTTCAAGATGAACCCGCCCATCCGGAGCAAAGAAGATCGGGACGCCCTGATTGCAGGCATCCTGGACGGCACCATCGACATGATCGCCACGGACCACGCGCCCCACAGTGCTGAGGAAAAGTCCGGGGGCCTCCAAAAAAGCGCCTTTGGCGTGGTGGGCATTGAGACGGCCTTCCCAATCCTGTACACCTATCTGGTAAAGCCCGGCATTGTGACCCTGGACAAGGTGCTGGAGCTGCTGACAGTCAATCCCCGGAAGCGTTTTAACCTGCCTCTGGGCCTTGACTACACCGTCTGGGATTTAAACGCCCAATATACCATTGACTCCAAGGACTTCCTCTCCATGGGCAAGGCAACCCCCTTCGCCGGTTGGGAGGTCTTCGGCAAATGTATCGCAACCATTTGCGATGGCAAGATTGTTTATCAAGCCTAACCGGCTTTTACACACCTTATCTATTAGGAGGACAATACGTTTATGGCAAAGAGAACAGACATTAAGAAAATTCTCATTATCGGCTCCGGCCCCATCGTCATCGGTCAGGCGGCGGAATTTGACTACGCCGGCACCCAAGCCTGCTTAGCTCTTAAGGAAGAGGGCTACGAGGTGGTGCTGTGCAACTCCAATCCCGCCACCATCATGACCGACACCATGATCGCCGACAAGGTGTACATGGAGCCTCTGACCCTGGAATATGTGGCAAGGATCATCCGCTATGAGCGGCCCGACGCCATCATCCCCGGCATCGGCGGCCAGACGGGATTGAATCTTGCCATGCAGCTGGAAAAGAAGGGCATTTTACAGGAGTGCCGGGTAAAACTGCTGGGCACCTCCAGCGCCTCCATCGAGCGGGCGGAGGACCGGGAGCTGTTCAAAGAGCTGTGTATGTCCATCGGGGAGCCGGTAATCCCCTCCGAAATCACCTACTCCATTGAGGAAGCCAAGGCCGCCGCGTCGCGGATCGGCTATCCTGTGGTGCTGCGTCCCGCCTTTACTCTGGGCGGCACCGGCGGCGGCTTCGCTTACAGCGAAGAGGAGCTGGTGGAGATCGGTCTGAACGCCTTCTCCCTGTCCCCCGTCCATCAGGTATTGGTTGAAAAGTCCGTGAAGGGCTATAAGGAAATCGAGTTTGAGGTCATGCGGGACTCTAACGACCACGCCATCACCATCTGCGGCATGGAGAACATTGACCCCGTAGGCGTCCACACCGGCGACTCCCTGGTGGTGGCCCCCATTATGACGCTCAGTAAAGCGGATGAGAAGATGCTGAACGACTCCGCCATCAAAATCATCCGGGAACTGAAAATCGAGGGCGGCTGCAACGTCCAGTTTGCCCTGAACCCCAATTCCTCCGAGTATTACCTCATTGAGGTCAATCCCCGGGTCTCCCGTTCCTCCGCTCTGGCCTCCAAGGCTTCCGGATATCCCATCGCCCGGGTCACTGCCAAGATCGCCGTGGGCATGGCTCTGGAGGACATCCCCATTGCCAACACCAACGCTGCCTTTGAGCCCAGCCTGGATTACGTGATTGCCAAGCTGCCCCGCTTCCCCTTCGACAAGTTCGCCTCCGCCAGTAACAAGCTGGGCACCCAGATGAAGGCTACCGGCGAGGTCATGGGCATCGGCGCCAACCTGGAGGAAGCCCTTCTCAAGGGCATCCGCTCTCTGGAAATCGGTGCGAAACACATCTACCTGTCCAAGTTCGACGACATGACCGACGATGAACTGCTGGAGTATATCCAGGCCTTCCGTTCCGACAACATCTTCGCCATCGCGGAGCTGCTGGCCCGGGGCATCACCGTGGAGCAGATCCACGAAATCACCATGATTTCCTCCTACTTCCTGGAGGCCATCCATCGGATCGTGGATATGGAGGAGACCCTTAAGTCCCACGTCCGGGATCTGGACATGCTGAAGCAGGCAAAGGTTATGGGCTTCAGCGACAAATACATTGGCCGATTGTGGAACTGCCCCGAGTTGGATGTGTACAACTTCCGCCGGGAACACAATGTCTATCCTGCCTTCCGGATGGTGGACACCTGCCACACAAATGCCTATATTCCCTATTTCTATTCCTCCTACACCGGGGAAAATCAGTCCCGGCTCACCGGTAAGAAGAAGATTGTGGTGCTGGGCGCAGGCCCCATCCGTATCGGCCAGGGCGTGGAATTTGACTACTCCACGGTCCACGCCGTTATGACCATCAAAAAGGCCGGTTACGAGGCCATCATTATTAACAACAACCCGGAGACCGTCTCCACGGACTACACCACCGCCGACAAGCTGTACTTTGAGCCTCTGACCCCGGAAGATGTGATGAACATTATCAACTTCGAGAAGCCCGACGGCGTCATCGCCTCCCTGGGCGGTCAGACCGCCATCAACCTGGCCCAGCCCCTGACGGACCGGGGCGTGAAAATCATCGGCACCGACTGCGCCGCCATCGACCGGGCGGAAAACCGGGACGCTTTTGAAAAGCTGCTGAAAGAACTGAACATTCCCCAGCCCAAGGGCCGTGCCGTCACCAAGATTGAAGACGGTATTGCCGCCGCCAGCGAGATCGGCTACCCCGTGCTGGTGCGCCCCTCCTTCGTGCTGGGCGGCCGGGCCATGCAGATCGTAGCCAACGAGGAGCAGCTCAAGCACTACCTGCGCACCGCCGTGGAAATCGACGAGGACAAGCCCGTGCTGGTCGACAAGTATATCCAGGGCCGGGAAGTGGAAATCGACGCCATCTGCGACGGCCGGGACGTGTTTGTCCCCGGCATCATGGAGCTGATCGAGCGCACCGGCGTTCACTCCGGCGACTCCATCTCCGTCTATCCCTCCTTCTCTATCTCCAACAAGGTCAAGGGCATCATCCTCCAGTACGCCAAGAAGCTGGGTCTGGGCATCGGCATCCAAGGTTTGTTCAACATCCAGTTCATTGTGGACAAAGAGGACAACATCTATATCATCGAGGTCAACCCCCGTTCCTCCCGTACTGTCCCCTTCCTTTCTAAGGCCACGGGCTACTCCCTGGCAGACATCGCCACAGAGGTCATCCTGGGCAAGAGCCTGAAGGAGCAGGGCTTCTTCGACATCTATCCCGAGGAAAAGAAGCGCTGGTACGTCAAGGCCCCTGTGTTCTCCTTCAATAAGATCCGGGGTCTGGACGCCTATCTGTCCCCGGAAATGAAGTCCACCGGCGAGGCCATCGGCTACGATAAGACCATGACCCGTGCCCTGTATAAGGCGCTACAAGCCTCCGGCATGAAGCTGCAAAATTACGGTACCGTCTTTGCCACCATTGCCGACAAGGACAAGGAGGAGGCTCTGCCTCTCATCCGCCGGTTCTACCAGCTGGGCTTCAACATCGAGGCCACCACCGGCACCGCCAAATTCCTGAAAGCAAACGGCATCCGCACCCACGCTCTCCGCAAGATTGGCGAGGGCAGCGATGAAATCCCCAACGCCCTGCGCCAGGGCCACATCGCCTACGTCATCAACACCCGGGATCCCGGTGCCAATGAAAAGGATGGCATTGAAATCCGGCAGATTGCCACGGAGCACAATGTGACGCTGTTCACGGCCCTTGATACCATCAAGGCGCTGCTGGACGTGCTGGAGGAAACCACCCTCACCATTTCCACCATCGACGCATAAATACAATAAGGCGGGGCAATACCCCGCCTTCACTTTAAAATACAGGAGGTACCATGAAGCAAGGGAAGTTTCAGATTCTAAGCAACGAAGCGCTGACAGACAGCGTTTATAAAATGGTTCTGGCAGGAGATACCTCCGCCATTACCGCCCCCGGTCAGTTTGTGAACATCCAGCTTGCCGGGAAATTCCTGCGCCGTCCCATCTCCGTCTGTGACTGGGACGAAGAGACTCTGACCATCATTTACAAGGTGGTAGGCAAGGGCACCGAGCAAATGAGCCGCATGACATCCGGAAAAGTTTTAGACCTGCTCACCGGCCTGGGCAACGGCTATGACCTTACCCTCTCCAGCAATAAGCCCCTGCTCTTAGGCGGCGGCGTGGGCGTGCCTCCCCTGTACGCCCTGGCAAAGGCGCTGATCAAGGAAGGCAAGGCCGTCTCCGTGATTCTGGGCTTTAATAAGGAAAGTGAAGTCTTCTACGAGAAAGAATTTAAAGCCCTGGGCTGCGCCGTCACCGTCACCACCGCTGACGGCAGCTACGGGAAAAAGGGCTTTGTCACCGACGCCCTGCCAGAAGACTATACCTACTTTTACACCTGCGGCCCGGAGCCCATGCTGAAGGCCGTGTACCGGGCAACCGCCACCTCCGGCCAGATGAGCTTTGAGGAACGGATGGGCTGCGGCTTCGGCGCCTGCATGGGCTGCTCCTGCAAAACCCTCACCGGCTACAAGCGGATCTGCAAGGACGGCCCTGTCATGAAGAAGGAGGAAATCTTATGGAAAGCTTAAATGTAAAGCTCTGCGGCATTCCCCTGGACAATCCTGTGATCCCCGCCTCCGGTACCTTCGGCTACGGCTATGAGTATGCGGCAATTTACGACATCAACTGCCTGGGCACCTTCTCCTTTAAGGGTACTACCAAGGAACCCCGGTTTGGCAACCCCACCCCCCGGATCGCCGAGTGCGAAAGCGGCATGATTAACGCTGTGGGCCTGCAAAACCCCGGTGTAGAGAAAGTTATTTCCGAGGAACTGCCCAAGCTGAAAACCTGCTTTCATAAGCCGGTCATGGCAAACGTCTCCGGCTTCTCTGTGGAGGACTACGTCTATACCTGCGAAAAGCTGGACAAGCAGGAGCAGGTGGGCTGGCTGGAGGTCAACGTCTCCTGCCCCAATGTCCACGGCGGCGGCATGAGCTTCGGCACCCAGCCGGAAGCAGCTGCGGAAGTGACCCGGGCAGTGAAGGCCGTCACCACCAAGCCGGTGATCGTGAAGCTCTCCCCCAATGTCACCGACATTGTTTCCATCGCCAAGGCCTGCGAGGACGCAGGCGCCGATGGCATCAGTCTGATTAACACCATGCTGGGTATGCGGATTAACCTGAACACCCGGAAACCCGTCATTGCCAACAAGATGGGCGGCTTCTCCGGCCCCGCTATCTTCCCGGTGGCCCTGCGGATGGTCTATCAGGTGTCCCAGGCCGTGAAAATCCCTGTGGTGGGCATGGGCGGTGTCAGCAGCGCTGAGGATGTCATCGAAATGATGCTGGCAGGTGCCACCGCTGTAGAAGTAGGTGCGGCCAACCTGGTGAATCCCTTCGCCTGCCGGGACATTGTCCGGGATCTGCCGGAAACCATGAAGAAATACCATATTGAAAACTTAAAAGAAATTATAGGAGGCGCACACGAATGGGTAAAGACGTAATCGTAGCTTGTGACTTTTCTTCCGCAGAGGCAACCTTTGCCTTCCTGGACAAGTTCACCGGGCGCAAGCCCTTTGTAAAGATCGGCATGGAGCTTTACTATGCGGAAGGCCCCAGCATTGTCCGGGAGATCAAGGCCCGGGGCCACAAGATCTTTCTGGACCTGAAGCTTCATGACATTCCCAACACGGTCAAGAAGGCCATGGCGGTGCTCTCCAATCTGGACGTGGACATCTGCAATCTCCACGCCTCCGGCACCACCGCCATGATGAAAGCCGCCCTGGAGGGCTTGACCCGGCCAGACGGCACCCGGCCCCTGCTGATTGCCGTGACCCAGCTCACCTCCACCGATCAGGAGGCCATGGAAAAAGACCTGATGATCCACGCCCCCATTGACCAGGTGGTGATGCACTATGCCGAGACCGCGAAAAACGCGGGCTTAGACGGCGTGGTCTGCTCCCCGTTGGAGGCTGGCAAGGTTCACGGCCTCTGCGGCGAGAATTTCCTCACCGTCACCCCTGGCGTCCGGTTTGCCGACGGAGACATCGGCGATCAGAAGCGGGTCATGACCCCGGCTGCTGCCAAGGAAATCGGCTCTGACTACATCGTAGTAGGCCGCCCCATCACCGCTGCCGCTGACCCTGTGGCCGCCTATGCGCGCTGCGTTTCGGAATTCTGCGATGAGGTAGCATTATGACCGAATACCGCTATGATACCCAGCTGCTCATTGAGGGCGAAGGGCTGGACGAGGATGCCATCAACGACTACTTCACCACCCATTTTCAGGGGGACTGCCTGCTGGCCGTAGGCGACGAGGATTTGATTAAGATTCACTACCACACCAACGAGCCTTGGAAGGTTCTGGAGTACTGCGCCAGCCTGGGCGAAATCTTTGACATTGTGGTGGAAGATATGATCCGCCAGTCCAATGGACTGCATGGGTGATTTTAAGTAAAGGAGATAATCATGGAAAGCTATAAAAGAGAGTTTATTCAGTTCCTGGAAGGCGCTGGTGTGCTGAAATTCGGTGACTTCACCGCCAAGTCTGGCAGGAAGATTCCCTATTTCATCAACGCCGGGGAAATCAAAACCGGCGAGCAGATTGCCCGTCTGGGTGCGTTCTACGCCAAGGCCTACTTTGACAAACTGGGTCGGAAGGAAGCCGTCCTCTACGGCCCCGCCTACAAGGGCATCTCCATTGCCGTGTCCACAGCCGTTGCCCTGTCCAGGGAAGGGCTGAACGTACCCTTCTTCTTCAACCGAAAGGAGGTCAAGGATCACGGTGAGGGCGGCGTGTTCGTGGGCTATGTGCCCAAGGCCGGTGAGGAAGTGGTCATCGTGGAAGACGTGATCACCGCCGGCACCGCCATTCGGGAGAGCATGGCCATTCTGGGCACGCTTAAGGATGTGAAGGTTGCCGCCACCTTTGTCATGGTGGACCGGAAGGAAAAGGGCCAGGGCGAAAAGGGTGCCATGCAGGAAATCGAGGAGGAGTTCCACTTCCCGGTGTACTCCGTAGTGGATGTGTACGATATCATCGAATACCTGGAGGAGGACCCTGCCAACGAGGAAAACGTCACTCGGATCAGGAATTATCTTGCCGTAAACGGAGCGAAGTAATATGAGAAGCTTGAATAGCATCCTGGAACTGAGCGTGGAGGAGCTGGACGAACTGATCTCCACCGCCAAGGACATCATTGCCCATCCGGAAGCCTACTGGGACAGATGCGCCCACAAGAAGCTGGCCACCCTCTTCTACGAGCCCTCCACCCGGACACGGCTCAGCTTTGAATCCGCCATGATCGAGCTGGGAGGGCAGGTCATCGGCTTCAGCGAGGCCTCCTCTTCCTCCGCCTCCAAGGGGGAAAGCATGGCAGATACCGCCAAAATCATTAGCTGCTACGCCGACATCATGGCCATCCGCCACCCCAAGGAAGGTGCGCCCTTCGTTGCCTCCCAAGCGGCGTCCATCCCCGTGATCAATGCCGGTGACGGCGGTCATAACCATCCCACCCAGACTCTGGCGGACCTTCTGACCATCTCCCGGGAAATGGGCCGGCTGAGCAACCTGACCATCGGTCTGTGCGGCGATCTAAAGTATGGCCGCACCGTCCATTCCCTGGTGGAGGCCATGAGCCGGTATGAAGGCATCCGCTTTGTGTTCATCTCCCCCAAGGAGCTGAAAATTCCCGGCTTCATCCGGTATAACGTGCTGGAAAAGCTGCACATTCCCTACACCGAGATTTCCTCTCTGGAGGACGCCATGGGAAGCCTGGATGTGCTGTACATGACCCGGATCCAGCGGGAGCGGTTTGACGATCCCTGGGAATACGAGCGCTTAAAAGACAGCTACATTTTGGGCACAGAGAAGATGAAGCTGGCAAAGGCGCAAATGTGCGTCCTCCATCCCCTGCCCCGGGTCAACGAAATCAGCGTCAAGGTGGACGACGATCCCAGAGCCGCCTACTTCCGTCAGGCCCTGAACGGTAAGTTCATGCGCATGGCGCTGATCCTGAAGCTGCTTGAGGAGTCCAAGCAAAATCCTGTGAAGCAGCCTCTGGAGGTGGAAGGTCTCGTTTACAACCGGGTCTGCCACAATCCCAAGTGCATCTCCCAGACCGAGCAGGAGTTGCCTCAGATTTTCCGCTGCACCGACAAGGCTGCGGGCATCTACCGCTGCATCTACTGCGAGCAGCGTGCATAACGACACGCCCCCCGAAAGTAGCCTTGCTTGCTTTCGGGGGCAAAATTTTGCCTGTTAATTCCTTGCTATTTTCTCTCTGGTTTTGTATAATAGATAAGAATTGGGTTTTAAGAGAGAGGTTAGAATTATGAAAACCTTGGCATTTGATAACGATAAATACCTGCAAACGCAGTCCGCCCACATCCGGGACCGGATTGCTCAGTTCGGCGGCAAACTGTACCTGGAGTTTGGCGGCAAGCTTTACGACGACTACCATGCCTCCCGGGTGCTGCCGGGCTTTCATCCGGACAGCAAGCTGCGGATGCTGCTGCAATTGAAGGATCAGGTGGAGGTGGTCATTGCCATCAACGCCGACGACATTGAGAAGAACAAGGTCCGGGGGGACTTAGGCATCACCTATGACCGGGACGTGATTCGGCTGGTAGATGTATTCCGGGGCTTCGGTCTCTACGTTTCCAGCGTGGTTCTGACCCGGTTTCACGATCAGGCCCTGGCAAAAGCTTTCCAGGAACGGCTGGAGGGCATGGGTCTGCGGGTCTACCACCACTATGAGATTGCGGGCTACCCTTCCGATACCGCCCACATCGTGAGCCCCCAGGGCTTCGGCAGAAACGAGTATATCGAAACCACCCGTTCCCTGGTGGTGGTCACTGCTCCCGGCCCCGGCAGCGGCAAGCTTGCCACCTGCTTAAGCCAGCTCTATCATGAGCATGAACGGGGCAACACCGCGGGCTACGCCAAGTTTGAGACCTTCCCCATCTGGAACCTGCCCCTGAACCATCCGGTGAACCTGGCCTATGAGGCTGCCACTGCCGACTTAAACGACGTGAATATGATCGACCCCTTCCATTTGGAAGCCTACGGCGTCACCACTGTCAACTATAACCGGGATGTGGAAGCCTTCCCCGTACTGGTGGCCATTTTCGAAAAGATTCTGGGCTACTGCCCCTACAAGTCCCCCACGGACATGGGCGTCAACATGGTGGGGAGCTGCATCATCGACGACGAAGCCGCCCGCTATGCCTCCCGCCAGGAGATCATCCGCCGGTATTACGTTGCCCTGTGCGAGCAGAAGCAGGGCAAGGGCGGCGACGAACCGGTGCGGAAACTGGAACTGCTCATGAAAAAGGCCGGTGTCACCCCCGCGGAGCGCCGGGTTGTGGCCGCCGCCCTGGAGCGGGACGAGGAGACCGGTGAACCCGCCGCCGCTATGGAGCTGCCTGACGGTCGGATCGTCACCGGCAAGACCTCCGATCTGCTGGGCGCGTCCTCCGCTCTGCTTCTGAACGCACTGAAAGCCCTGGGAAATATGCCCAAGGACCTGCACCTCATCTCCCCGGTGGCCCTGGACCCCATTCAGCATTTAAAGGTGGCCCATCTGGGCAACCGGAACCCCCGACTTCACACGGACGAAACCCTCATTGCCCTGTCCATCTCCGCCGCCACCAACCCCATGGCGGAGTTCGCCATGGAGCAGCTGAGCAAACTCAGGGGCTGCGACGTCCATTCCTCCGTGATTCTCTCCTCCGTGGATGAAAACACCTTTAAGCGGCTGGGGGTCAACCTGACCTGCGAGCCAAGATATAAACGGTAAAATAAGGGCAAGGCAACCGTCAATGGTTGCCTTGCCCTCTCACACGTGAGGCTTATCAACTGGAATTTGACGAAGGAGACGTATGCAATGGTTCAAAAAACATCAAATAAACGGAAATGGACAGCAGAAGAAGTCCAACAATGGTATCGGGATGCGGGTGCTGTTACATACGTAAATCCAGACGATTTGAATATCATTGTCAAGAAACGCAGTGGTGCGGCTCTAACTGTGAATTGGGCGAATCCGAAAACATATCTGCTTCAAGGAATCATTCTTGTCGTCTATGCTGTCATATATTTATTGAAATAAGTTAGCAAATTCCAATTTGTTAATTTGCTGATTATGAAGCAATACCCGCCGGAAAGCAACTGCTTTTCGGCGGGTGTCATATCCTGCGTTGTCTTTTGATTATCCGATGGTGTACACCAGCTTGAAGCTGTCCCCATCGTTTATGGGCGTGGAATCTACGCCGGTCTGGGCGTATTCCTCACCAACATAAAACGCCCAATAGCTCTGATCCGCGTCCCAGCTGGCTTCCTCGCCGTCCACCACCGTGATCATCAGGCCGAAGTCGCTGTTCTCACCCTCAACCAGGCCTTCCGCCACCAGGACTGCGCCCAGGTATTCCTCATCGGTCGCGTAGGTAAAGACCTTCTCCGTCTGATCCTTGTGCACCACGGTGACGGTGATGTTCTTGGTGCCGTCCGCTCCCTTGGGTTTCAGGGCAAAGGTGGCAACCAGTGCCAGCACCACGACCAGAGCCACGGCTGCCACCGCAATCCATGTTTTCTTGTTCTTCATATTCATACCTCCATAATATAAAAAGCCGTGGTATCTCGCAGAGATACCACGGCCATTTTCCCGCAGCAACGCGCCTAGCTCCGAACTCCGCGGAGGCGCTTTCCCCACAATGCCCAGGTCTCCTGACTCATGCCCTCGCGTTTCCGCTTTGGATGTACACCTTCCCAAGGTTTCCCTCAGTGGCTGACTTTCGTCCTGCGCATCCCATTCTGGCACTCACAGTGGCGGTACCGTCCGGGACTTTCACCCGGTTCCCTTTTCCCCGGATAACCGGAGATACAACTGCATTGTTTCTAAATTTACGCCATTCATCATACCACCGGTTTCCCGGCTTGTCAAGATGGGAAGCCAATTTCCCTACCAGGCAAGGGCCGTCAGCCACTGGCCCAGGCGCTCCTCCCGGTCCTTTTCCGTGCCCGGTTCCAGTTTGCCCAGGTTCAGCTGTCCCCGGATCTCCCCATCCACCAGGTACAGCACCCTTTGGCATTTGCTCGCCACCAACCGGTCATGGGTTACCATCAGGATAGTGGCCCCCTCCCGGTTCAGGGCTACGAAGGTGTCCATTACCTCCGCCGCCGCTTTCTGGTTTAAGGCTCCCGTGGGTTCGTCTGCCAGGATCAGTTCCGGATGGTTGATCAGGCTCCGGCAGATACAGGCCCTTTGCAGCTGGCCGCCGGAAACCTGGGAAATTTTCCGGTCCTCAAGGCCGGAAATGGAAAGCTTCTTCATCAATTCCCGCCCATAGACTTCAGCCTTTTCCCTGTTTTTTCTCTGCCCCGCCGGAAGCAAGATATTATCCAGAATGTTCAGGTTGGAGAGCATATTCATCTGCTGGAACACAAAGCCGATGTGACGCAGCCGAAAAGCGGCTTTTTCCTCCTCGCTCAGCTTAGTGATCTGGGTCTGACCGATCCATACCTCTCCCCCGTCCGCCTGATCCATGCCGGAAACCTGGTACAGAAGCGTTGACTTTCCGGAGCCGGAGGGGCCCATCACCGCCGTCATCTCTCCCGGCCCCATGGAAAAGCTGACATTTTTCAGAATCGTACTTTTACACAGGTTCTTGACTTTCAGAACCGCCTTTGTATTTTCCATCTTATCCATTCCTTTCTCCCATGCAGCATTCAAAGGCCCGGATCTTCCGGATGGCCCGACTGCCTGCGCTTACTGCCAGCCATCCAACGAGCAAGACCTCACCGGGCAGTATCAGAAATACCCGTCTTACATCCAGCAGAAAGGAAAAGCCTGCCGCGCCCATATTCGCCAGAATGGTCTTTGCCACCAGGTTCCCGGCGGGCAGCCCCACCAGAAGGCCCGCGCCGATGCCGCAGAGAACGGCTGCCATGCTTTTCTTTTCGTACAGTCTTTCAATTTCCCCGCTGGAAAAGCCCAGGGCCTTTCGCAGAGAGATTTCATAGCGCTGCTGCTGGATGACCAGTCGCAGGAACAGCACCGTCACCAGCCACAGGATTATTACCGCCACAAGGAACGTCAGCTTTGCCGCCTGCCGGATCTGGGAAATGGTCTGCCCGTAGGTGCCCCGCACATATTCGCCAATGGAAATCAGCTTGATGCCGCCGCCGTTTTGCTCCTCCCAGGCTCTCTGATGCTGGGCGATCCAGCTTTCCTCGGAAACGCCCTCCTGAAGGGTGATATAGAAAATACTCCACATCACCTCCTGCTCTCCGGGCAAGGAAAAGGCCTTGGCGGTTTTCCCGCCGTTGGTGATGTCGGAATAAATGCCGCAGACCGTATAGGGCTTCCAGATCGCCCCGGCCTTCAATGTCACTACGTCTCCCAGGCCCAGGTTCCACTGCTGGGCGTTCAGCACCGACAGGGCCAATTCTCCTTCCGCTTCTGGAGCATGACCGGAAGCATACCGGACCGGAAACACTCTGTGATCCCCAAGCTCCAGGGTCAGGCTTCCGCTTTCCCCATTCAGGGTCTGCACCGGGCAGGACACGGTTTGCAGAGACACAAACCGGGCAACCTCCCCGTCCTTCCCCAGATCCTCCCGAATCTTACCTGTCTTTCCCTGAATATCCTGGGTCTGCCGCACATCCAGCCGAAGCTGGCCTTCCCCAATGCCCATATAACCCACAAATTTAGGAGAGGAAATGGTGCTGTATAAATTCTGGGGCAGGAGCATCAAAAATAGGCTCACCGCCGTCACTGCGCCGATAAAGACATATTGCTTCCGGGTTCCTTTTTTCTTCTCCTCCGGGATTCCCTGAAGGCTCTTCACCGGGGACAGCTTCTCCGTCCCTTTCAGCAGCCGCCACAGGGAGAATAGCTGCACCCCCAGCACCGCCAGAGCGCTGACCACCGCCCCAAAATACATTCCCGCAACGTTTTCCGGCCGGCCATACAATTCCTGAATCTGCCGGAACAGGGGCTTTTGCAGTGCAAACGCGCCCAGAAGTCCCAACACCAGTCCCGCCCCCGCCAAACCTAAGAATTTGGCAAAATACAAAAAACGAATCTGGCGGCTGCCCACACCGATGGCTTTCAGCATTCCGATTTCCCGCCGGTCCTTTTCCATGCCCGCCAGCAGAATGAACCGGACGCACAGCAGGGAGATCACCAGGGTCGCCACGGCGATCAGGCCAAGAATCAGAATCATCAGACCATCGGACAGGGTGTTCATCATCCGAATCAGGGGATAGGTAATAGCAGGGCCGTTACCCGGCAGTCCCGCCGCCTCATAGCGCCGGGCAAAGGCGTCCGGATCCTCCCCATCTTTCAGCAGAAACCCGATGAGCGCTTCCGCCTGCCCCATGGCCGCAAGGTCTAGAAAGTCCGTCTCGTGAACCAGGAAGCGCTTGGAGGATGCCATCATGGCGTTCATCTGAGAGTCCCGCAGGAAGCCCCCAATGGTAAATTGCCGATCCCCAATCTCCATGATTTCCCCGGTGTGAAGATCATACTGCTGCATATAGCACACCGGCACATACACTTCCCCTTGGTTTACCTCCGGCAATGTGTTTTCCATGGAGAGGAGGAAGTCAAACTGCTTACTCTGGACGCACACGCCATTGTCCTGGGTGCTGTCTGACAGGCTCTTTCCGTTCAGGGTCAGTATCCCGTTCTCCAGATTCAGAAAAGTGCTGACCTTCCAGGCTTCCACCGCTTCATCTTCCCGGGCGAAATCCTCCAGGGCCTTTTCATCCACATCCCCCGTGTGCATTTGCAGGAAGTCCGGGGTCTTTGCTGTCTGCATAATCCCCGCTACCGAGGAGGAAAGACCCGTCAGCAGAAATACGGTCAGCCCAAAGAGCATGACGCACACTGCCATGAACAGGCACACCGCAGCGGAGAGAAAGCGGTTGTTGCGGACATCGCTGTATATCAGTTTTCCGATCATGTTCCTTTCTCCTCCAATTCCCGGATGGCTTTCACCCGGCCCACTGCCAGGGATGTGATTCCCAGCAGCACACCGGCGGCCATAATCACCAGGGCGGCGCCCCGTCCTACCCCAATCTGACGCCAGGCGGCGATGCCGTCCGCCGTAACTCCTGCCAGTCCATAGGCCACCACATAGCCAATCTGGGACAGGAAGCCGATCAGCCCCCAGGCCCGGCCCTGCAATTCCTCCGGAATGTGGATCCGCACCAGGTAGTCCAGGCAATTGTTGGCAAAGGGCAGGGCCGCGAAGAACAGGAATCCGGCGGCGCAGATGATGTAAATATTTTCCCACAGGGAGAAGAGCACCATGGCCGCCCCCGCCGCAATGAGGGACAGGCACAGGGTCCTGACAAAATCCTTTTTGATTCCCCGGCTTCCCAGAATCACCCCGGACACCAGCATCCCGCAGGCGCAGATGGTTTCTCCCACGCCCAGGGTGGCGCTGTCCGCGAAATCCAGGATCAGCGGCTCCGCCAGAATCTGGAACACCCCCATAAAGCAGGTAATCAAGGAGGACAGGAGGATCAGCAGCAGCACACCCCTATGGGTGGAAATCGCCCGGAAGCCCTCCCGGAAGCTTTCGAAGAAGCTCTCATCCCGCTCCACAGGCTTTTCCGGGAGGCCCTTGCGTACAACGGCCGTAGCCGCCACGGTCAGAAAGAAGGTAGCGATGTCAATGACCAGCAGCAGCCGGCAGTCGCTGATTGTCAGCAGCAGACCCGCCAGCATCGGGGAAATCAGATACCGGGCGCTGCCCGCCAATCCCACCATGCCGCTGGCTCTGGAGAATTCTTCCTGAGTCAGCAGATCCGAAATGGTGGCCCGATAGGCGGGCTCCAGCAGGGCAGAAAAGACCGCGCTGATGAAGACCCCAATGCAGATCTGCGCGAGACTGGCCCCGCCGGTGCACATACACAGGAGGATGTAGCCCACACCCACTGCCGACAGGCCGTCTCCCAACATCATCAGCTTTCGCCGGTCATACCGGTCCGCCAGCACCCCCGCCGGGGCGCTGAGAAGCAATGTGGGCAGAAAGCCCAATAATGTCACCAAAGCCATACTCCCCGCGCTGCCCGTCTGTCGGAAGACATAAACCCCCAGCCCGAAGCTGGTCAGTCCCCCGCCTATGGAGGAGATCAGCTCCCCCGTCCACAGCAGCAGAAATTTAGAGAAGTTTCCATTGCGTTTCATTCTTTTCATATTCCTTTTCCTCCTTTTTAGACCGACTGTCAGTCTATTATATTATAAAAAAGCTGGGGAAACTCTGATTCAATCGGAAAGCGCTGACAGCGCAAAATTTTGGCTCAGCCAAAGACAATTGATTCAGAGGTTCCCTTTCGAAGCTGTTTCATCTTCCCATCCTTTATGCTTCGAGATTGCGGAAAATATTGAAAATAGCCTCCTGCAAAGCCCCCTGCTCAGCGCCCAGGACCCGCTCGGCATGATAGATGAGGCCTTGGATCCGCCTTAGCCTTTCTTCCTCCGATTGGGGTGTCAGCGCGTCAAATGCCTCACTGGAATAGAGCATCAGCATCTCCGCCGCCTGGGCCGGGTAATCCGTTTGGAATAATCCCTGGCGGATGCCCTCATTCTCCAGCTTCGTCATGATGGGGACCACCCCCTGGAGAAGCCGGGCCTGCATCTTCTGGTGAAGCAGGGCGTTTTGGGGCTTGTGCACCTGGGCCATGACCTCCTGGCCGATGGCACTTTGCACATTCAGGGAGAGCATGGTTTTGGTCAACCGTTCCAGAACAGGCAGGCTTTCATCCTCTGTGATTGCCCTTGCATTCGCAAGAAGCTGGCGGGTCATTCTTTCAATCACGGCATCCAGGATATCTTCCTTGGATTTAAAATGATAATACAGGGTACCCCGGGCGATGCCCACCGCCTCCAGAATATCGCCGGTGCTGGTTTCGTCAAAGCCCTTCCGGGCGAACAGTGCCTCGGCGGCGTCCAGAATCTCCTGTTTTCGCGCTTCCGCTTCCTTTCCCCGCGCCATGGGCTTCCCTCCCCGCAAAATCCTTTTCTGGAGATACGCAAACCGACTATGTGTCGGTTTGAGAAAAGTATAGCCTATGGCTTTGGAAAAGTCAAGGGAAACCGTAGCTTTTTTCTGAAAGAAATGGTATAATCATAAAAAATCCGCCGGATTCCGGCAAGAGAGAGGCAGCTATGGCACACGTTTTGGAAATTACCGACTTTTCCGCCCCGGAACTGGACGTTTATGCCCGGCTGACGGAGGCGCAGCTGTTAAACCGCTTCGAGCCCGCCAAGGGTATGTTTATCGCCGAAAGCCCTAAGGTCATCCACCGGGCTTTGGACGCGGGCTGTGTCCCAGTGTCGTTGCTGATGGAGCGCAAGGACATAGACGGCTCCGCCCGGGAGATTCTGGCCCGGTGCCCGGAGATTCCCGTATATACCGCCGACGAAGAAGTTTTATGTAAACTTACAGGCTACCACCTGACCCGTGGGGTATTGTGCACCATGCTTCGCCCGCAGCCTGCCACGGTGGAGGCCATCTGCCAGGGTGCCCAGCGGATCGTCATTCTGGAAAACGTCCAGAATCCCACCAATATAGGGGCAATCTTCCGCAGCGCCGCCGCTCTGGGCATGGATGCCGTACTGCTGACCCCGGGATGCAGCGATCCTTTGTACCGGCGGAGTGCCCGGGTCAGCATGGGTACCGTGTTCCAGATTCCCTGGACCTTTACCGGTTCCTGGCCGGAGGACATGGCCCGGCTCCAGGCCATGGGCTTTAAAACCGCCGCCCTTGCCCTGTCCGACAATTCCGTCTCCATTGACGACCCCCGGCTGATGGGGGAAGAAAAGCTGGCTGTCCTTCTGGGCAGCGAGGGAGACGGTCTTGCGGATATCACCATTGCCCAATGCGACTACACGGTGAAGATTCCCATGTACCACGGCGTAGATTCCCTGAACGTAGCCGCTGCCAGCGCCGTGGCCTTCTGGCAGCTTCGGGGGGCAGGCAGTTAAGCATCTTCCTCCCAGGGGAAGGGTTTTCCCGCGAGCACGAATTCTTTCAGGTAGCGGAAGGTTTCTTCTTCTCCCTCCCGGGCCAGCATGGTCAGGATGTAGTGAAGCTCCCGACAGGTCTGGGGGTGCATCAGGTCCTTCTCCCGGCTCAGTTCAAAATACACCAAAGCGGAATCGTCCAGGTACGCCTTTCCCTGATAGGTCATGCAGGCTGCCCGCCGGTCCATAACCATTTCCACCAGGTATTTTCTTGGCATGGGGATAGGCTCATAGGTTTTGGACTCCCGGTTCATGTCCGTCCAGTATTCATAGTGGTGCCGGTTGCGGCCCTTATGGTGCATCCAGGCTTCGCTGTAGCCCTTATCCTCCCGCTCCGCAGCATTGGGGCTTCGGTTCCCCTGGTAATATTTTGCTCCGGGCAGAAATTCTGTAAGCGAATATTTGGACAGGTCATGGGTCAGGCCCTGCCAGTACAGGCCCACGCGGAAGCACCCTGCCCGAACCAGATGGCGATGCTTTGTAATTGTTTTAAAATGCTGCCATGCCTTCATAAAGGAAGCCTCCTTCCGGATGGAAGTATTATACCGAAAGCGCCGCGGGAATGCAAGAGGGGCGGCGGCTTCAGAATTTGAAAACTTTCCCCTTGCATTTTCCGGGAAAATATACTATACTATGAATGCTATGCCGGTGTGATGGAATGGTAGACGTAGTGGACTCAAAATCCACCGCCAGCGATGGCGTACCGGTTCGAGTCCGGTCACCGGCACCAAAAATCGGCAACCTTCGACAGGAGGTTGCCGATTTTACTTATTCACTGTTCACTATTCACTCTTCACTAAATTGTTTGGGCCGATTTTTGGCAGGTAAGAGTGAATAGTGAAGAGTGAAGAAGTAGGATGCGGAGGGGGACGGTTTTATGGGAAGTCCTTTGCTGGAAAAATCCAAGGTATTTGCCCTTGAAGTGATTAAAGTATGCAACTTTATTCGCGGCAGCAAGAAAGAAGCGGTGCTGACCAATCAGTTGGTTCGTTCGGGAACCAGCGTTGGCGCTAATATTCGGGAGGCGTTTTATGCCCACGGGAGAGCGGATTTCGTTGCGAAGCTGCAAATTGCGCTGAAAGAATGCTCTGAAAGTGAGTATTGGTTAGAATTATTGATCGAAAGCGGCTATTATGGGGATCGCTCCATTTTGGAACAGTGTGTTGAGATTAAAAAGCTTTTGATTTCATCGATTAATACAGCTAAGAAAAACGCAGGCAATGCGCATCTGTAACGTACACTATAAACACCAGGCAGGGCCCGGAGCCAATTCGCTCCGGGCCTTTCCCTTTTCCGGCGGTTACCGCCCGATAACGTAGCAGCATCTAAAGTGTTGCCCAAGCACAAAATCTGAGCAACCCCCCGAGGGGCTGCTCAGATTTTGTGTTCTGACGGGACTGGAAAGGGCATCCGTGAGGCGATATGTACCCCCAATACCGGACACCCAGCATTGGGGTTACATATCACTTTTTTAACAGTCCCTATTTTTATCCCAATCAGGTATCAGGGAAGCAATCCCATATGGGCCTCCGGGTCCGTCCGCACACAGCGCACAGTCACCCTGGTCTTGCCGCCCACGGTGCAGGTGAACAGGGTCAAATCCCAGTCTCCCCCCATCAAATCCTCCACTGCTGTAGGCTGAATGATCTCTGTCATGGTCACCGCATAGGGGAACTCATTTCCGGCCATGTCCGTAAACGTAACCACGTCCCCCTCCCGCAAGCTCCTTAAGTTTCCGAAGTGCGTCGGGAAGTTGTGAGCGCAGAGGATCATGTCGTTTTTGTATACGGAGCCGGTATACCGGCAGGGCGTCACGTTCAGCTTGTCATAGTCCCAATCCTTGGCAATGGACAATTCCAGCTCCAGAACCGGGATCCGCAGCACCCCGATGTACTCCACACCCCTGACCTTTTCCACAGGCATTTCCATATCCGGGTTCAGCACATAATCCGGCAACAGGATAGAGTCCTGGGTTTCCTGGTTCTCCTGAACCTGCGCCAGAACCTCGTTCAGCTCTTCCACCGCCTCTTCCACAGACTGCCCTGCCTGTTTGCCCTCGTGTACGTTGTAAACGGCCAGGGCCAGTGCCGCAATCAGCAGCACCAGCCCCAGAATCCCAGAAAGAAGCCCCTTACTCTTCATCCTTATCTCCCCTGTACCGCAGAACTCCGATCACCAGGAAGGCCAGGCCCCCCACCACCAGCAGCGGGATGGGCCACCAAAGCTGCCCGGTCTGGGGGATATTTCCCTTCGGCCATGTCGGCGGATTGGTCGGCTCCGGCTCCTTTTCCAGCTCCATCTTGGACCCGGCGTCCACATCGTAAACATACTTCCCATCGCTCAGGTACGGCACACTGACCAGGAACGGCGCCACCTTCGAGTATCCCTTGGCCGCCGTCTTCTGAACCACCAGATACAGCCCCACTACCAGATTGTCAAAGCAAACGCTTCCATCCTCGCCCACCGTCTTGGTCCTGCCCGGGAAGTTCTTCCCATATTCCGCCAGCTCCTTCGCCAGCTCCGGGGAGCCAATATCGTCAAGGGACCCAGGGAAATTCTGGAAGCTGTCTGTAAGCCGGAAGCCGTCCCCCTGAACCTCGCCCACTCGGTACAGTGTCAGACTGCCGCCGGAAACCGGCTTCTCCCCGATCCGCATAGTCACCATAATGCTGCCCTTCCGCTCCATATCCACACTCTCCCCGGCCATCGCCCCAATGGGGAGGCATCCCAGCAGGAGCAGGGCCATCAGCAGCGCCATCAACCTTTTCATCATATTACCCCTCCTCCTCTTTCTTCCGTTTGTCCGGTATCAGCACAAGAATCAGCAGCACCAGCAAAATGGGGATCGCCAGCATAGGCGCCACCAGCAGCGGCTCCACCTGCACGGCATCCGCCGTCACTCTTGCCACCTTTGCTTCCTCAATATTTTCGATTCGGTGTCCCCGCACCAGCATCCGGTGGCTGTTGATACCATAGGGGGTGCAGGTCACCAGACTGCAATAGTCCTGCCCCGGCACGATCCGCAGCTCGTCCGTCTCGTAAGGCTCCACGATCAGGATCTGGTCCACCTCATAGGTCAGGACCTCATCCAGCACCCGCATAGTGAACACATCCCCCTCCACCAGCTTGTCCAGGTCCGTAAACAGTCTGGCGCTGGGCAGGCCCCGGTGTCCGGAAACCACGCAGTGGGTGCTCTTGCCCCCCACCGGCAGGCTGGTCCAGTCTAAGTGTCCCACAGCAATCTGCAGCACCGTTTCTTCGGTGCCGTGGTAGATAGGCAGGGAAACGTTAATGCTGGGGATTTCGATGTACCCCATAATTCCCAGCCCGGTGATGTCCAGTAGCGAGTTGTACTCTGCCGTCTCCTCCTCGGACGCCACGAAAGGGTTGTCCCGATCGAGAAGCCTCTTGTTGTATTCCCTTGCGTCGTTCCAGAGGCTTTCATACTTGTCCTCGTCCAGATTCGCCACATTTTCCGCATAGGAAGCAATGGCTCTGGACTGATGGAAGGAGTTCCAGTAATCGCTGAAGGAAGGATACAGCAGTAAGGACAGCCCTGTAAACAGCAATAATACCAGAAATACGGTTGACTTGTCAAATTTCTTTTTCATCCAGGGTTCTCCTTGCGGCTGAAAAAAGCCGAAGTAAAAAACGTTTCGTCATTGGGCCATAGCCCCCAGTCCATCGGCCGCCCCCCCCAAGCCTCCCCTTACACAGGGGAGGCGTCACGGCCTTTCGGCCGTGACGGAGAGGGTTGTTTAGACCAATCTCAGGGAAGGGAAGTCCATGGGGTTGCGCCAGCCCAGGGCAATTCCGATTATGACTTTAGGAGGTTATGACTCAGGCCCTGCCGCTCATACGCTTCTTGGTCACCAGCAGCACCACAGCGCCAAAGACCAGGATAGCGCCGATGACATAGAATAACGTAGTGCCCATACCGCCGGTGGTAGGCAGCTGCGTACCGGCCTGGTTCACCACATTGGTGGACACGACGCCTGTCAGCTTGCCAGCATCTTGCCCCACAGTAAACTCGTCAGGCGTGACTTCGCTGCCAGCAGGAACAGTAATATAGATTTCATTTAATGTAGCGGGGTTGCCGGAAGTCCCGTGATCTGCGTGGATCGTAAACTCAATGGGGGTGATGGTGTTGTATCCGGAAGGCGTTGTGATCTCGGTCAACTTGTAGGTGCCGTCATCCAGCCCCTTAAATTCAAAGGTTGTCGCCTCACCGGCAGCAGGAGTCCTACCCACTTCTTCCCACTTCTCTGCACCATCTGCACCATTCGGCAGCTTCTTTTCCAGCTTAAAAGCGGCGCCCGGCAATTCTGTGGTACCGTCTCCCATCTTCTTATTGACCGTAAGCTGATAGGTGAACACAATAGCCGTATCCTTGGGCGTTTCGCCGGTTTCCTCGCCGTAGGGGTTATTAGAGAATTCCAGATACGCGGTGTTGGGGTTGCCCTGGGCGCCGATAACAGCATTTTCGTTCAGCTTGGCTTCGTACTCAACCGTAATTTCAGAACCGCCCTTAACAGCAGGGATTTCCTTCAGATTAGAAAACACAACGTCGAAGGTGTGTCCATCCCCAGGAGCCGAATTAACCACATAATTTGCTGCGGCGATCTCAGTGTACTCAACCGTGTTTGTAACACTATTCCTATTGCCCACATAGGCTTTTACAGTGGTCGGCTGGAAGGTCAGGCCCGTAGCCATCGTATCATGGAATGTAAACGCGTATGTATCGTAAACGTCATAATGGCTCGTCACGGTACCCTTGAGCCGGAATGGCACATCGTCCCCGATGTCGTAGTCAGCGCCATCCTGCCAGCCCGTGGTTCTTCCGGCTGAGTCATCCCTATCCTTGACTTTCTTGTCCATTCTGGGCTTATCGGACTTGGGGGCCACAGTAACATCCCTCGCAACCCGCAGCATATACTTCGTGACGGTATCATTTCCCGTCACAGGATTTGCGTCCTTCACGAAGTAGTAGCCGTCACCCCTAAC
>DLAP01000083.1:33171-35801 GCA_002493965.1 Clostridiales bacterium UBA7044 | reverse complement strand
TTACTGACGACCTCCGCAAAAGCGTCCACTCTTGGCCCGTCAGAGTTGCGGTCCTTCAGAACATTTGCCACATCGTCAGCCGTATTGCAATCCTTATAAGGACTCTCATAACCAAGCGTACCGTTGGTATAGTTCTGCAGAGCTGTCAGCAATGCAGCGCTGTCCACACCGTCGCCCCATTCGATGTTGGTCAGGATCTTCGGGGTATTGTTGTCGCCTCCGGTAACAGTGCCCGTAAACACCTGATATGCCTCATAGGTGTGGCCTTCTAGCGCGTTCGTAATGGTAATGGTATGAGGCGTAGTTTCATCTGCCATCGCCGTGACAGCCAGACCCATGACCATGACCAGAGCCAGAACCAGGCTCAAGATTTTTCTGCTCATTTTCATAATAAGTTTCCTTTCTTCGTTTTCCGTTTCATACTGATGTTGGATAGTGGAATATCGGTTCCGTTTCAGGAAGATGCCGCATCCTCCTTTCTCCGTTTGACATTGCAATACCCAAGAAGTCCCGCCGCCATCAGGATCAGCAGTCCTCCCACAGTATACACATTGGTGCCAATTCCCCCCGTCACCGGCAGCGTGTATGTTGTCAGTTCATTGGGGATCTCGGCTTTCATCTGGATTTCACTGCCTGAAGCCTCACCTGTCAGGCTGGTAAAAACATCATTCGCTTTAGCCAGGCTTCCGTCCTCCTGTTCCCTGGCCTGGTATAGCTTTCCGTACCCATCTGCATCGGTCTCCAGGATCCAGGGTCCGCCAATCATGTAATGCCCCGGTGCCTTCGTCTCCCACAGATAGTAAGTGGTATTTCTCTTAAGATCTGCAAAGGTTACCACGCCGTTGGCATCGATCTCCTTTTCTTCGCCGTCGCCTTCCGCATTTGCTTCCTTCAGCCGGAATTTCGCGCCGCTGAGGCGGTCGCCGGTAGTACGATCGGTCTTGATCAGCGTCAAACACAGGGGAGCCTCCTGGGTATTGGTGAAGGTGTCCCCCAGTAATTTCACGGTGTAGGAACCATCGTCGTTTAGACTGCCCTCAAAGCCGCTGCCGGTGATAGGAGTGTCTCCGCCGCCAAAATCTGCTTTGGGCCAACCGTCTTGCCATGCAGTGTGTACTGCTCCACCGGTATACCACACTTCAGAAATTCCGCCCCGTTTCTCCAAGTTCCCTGTCTGGCTGCTGCCATTATTGAAGATGAATCTGAACGCAGTATCACAGCTTATCGGCACATCATATCGATACCAATTACCAGATTCTCGAGTCGCCGGAGAGCCAGGCCAGCCACCTGACAAATCCCCATTATCATTCCAGGTATATGCGTTTACCGAATCCCAGTTGGTGCCAGAGTTATCATAGTGGAGGACGACTTTGTTGTTGCTGTCTCCCCCGCCGCCGGAAGTCTGGCCGTCTACGGTTACCGACTGAACATAGTAGGTTGTATAGACCGTGTGCGTGCTCTCTTCCGTGTGGGTTCTGGAAGCGATCGTTACCTTGATTTCGTATTCCTTTCCGTCATACTCAACACCGTCCCGGCCATCATTGACCTCCCTCAGATAGAAGGTATAGGTTCCTTCCCTGCTAAAACTCTCCTTGGGAGTGATGCTGAACGCACCAGTGGTGGCATCGGCTGTGGCAGTGCCCACAACACGTTCCTTGGTTCCGTTTAATAACTCGAAATGGAAATTAAGACCGCTGTCCTGCGAAATATTGTTTATCTTCAGCGCCTTTGTACCGGTAATACTCAGAGAAGGAAGAGGCGTCATTTCCTTACCGCCGACAATCAGGCTGCCGTTTGTCATGATGCCGCCACCGTGGGTGAAGGAATGGTTGCCGGAAATAATGACGCTGGCAGCCGCCTGTGCCTTGCTCTTTGCATCGTCGTCGGGATCCGCCGTCATGCCTAATAGTGTACTGGCAGTTTTCTTCACATCCAGACCAATGCTGTCATAATCAACAGCAGTATGATCAACGCTTCCCTGCCATCTGGCAGAGGAGCCGCCAAGCATTCTGCCGGTAACACTCATCGAACCATTGTGTGAATCGTCTTTTACCCAGAATACATCCGCATGCCCGTTATTTTTAAAAACATCACTCTTATTGGCGATCTCAGTGTCGGTGTTTTTTCCCTTGCCGCCCCCGGACATATGGGCGCCCTGATCCGTATTTCCGTATACCGCGGCGCCGTTATTACCGGCAATCGACGCATTACCGGAGGGGCAGGCGCCAACGCCGCCGCCAAAGCCGCCGGCTGAGTTATTCGTGATCAGAGAGTTGAAAAGCTGAAGCGTTCCGCCTTCCTGCACAAAAATACCGCCGCCGCCCCAGTCAAAGTCGGAGTTGTTCGTATTGTTTGTAATGTAGGCTTTGCTGTATTGTGAGGCGCTGATGATACCATTTGTGCCCTTGCTGATGCGAATACCGCCGCCCTCGCTTGTATCCGAATAGTTCGCCGCAACAATGCCTCCTGTCATAGTCAGCCAATTGCTGCCACCATCCGCATGACCCACATACAGTCCGCCGCCAGCTTCCTTGGAATAGTTGCCGGTGACAAAGCCGCCGCTCATTGTTATCCTGCTGTTAAATGTCGTGGCAACACCGCCGCCGCCGTGACATCCGCTGCCGCGATAT
>DLAP01000083.1:19436-32865 GCA_002493965.1 Clostridiales bacterium UBA7044 | reverse complement strand
CAAGTTATCTCATCACGGTTATTGGTAATATAAGCGCTGCCAGACAATTCGATAGTCGCTCCGTTGCCAAAAACGCCGCCGCCTTGGCCGTATTTTCCATCGCCGTTCTGGTCAAAGTTTTCCTGTGCCCAACATTTATTTCCGGAAATGCAGCCGCCGGACATGGTAAAGCTGCCGCCATCCATTGCAATGCCGCCGCCGCTGTATGCCTGGTTTGCGGCAATAACTCCGCCCGTCATGGTAACCGTGCCGTTGTTGTTGAAAATGCCGCCGCCCCAGCTGTCGGTGGCCTTTTCTCCGGTAACATCCCCTCCCGCAATGTAGCCGCCGGAGATAGTGACGGTACTGTGGTCGTTATCCACAATACGCTTGTAAGGGTTGGTCAGCAGCCCGCCTTCCAGGGCAAAGCTCCCGCCGCCGGTCACTTTGACAATGGACTGCGCCCCGCCGTTTTCAGCGGAAATAAAGCCCTTCGGCACTACATCGTGCCTTATGAGGGTTTCTGTTGTTGCGATGCCTGCGGCCGTGCTCTCCATCACATAGTAAGTAAGCTTGGTTGGCTTGTTGCCGTTTTTCTCAAGGGTTGCCAGACGTCCATATTGATCTCCGGAAGCAGTCGTTACCGTTTCATCGACAGCCCCTGAGTCCCTAATAGTCAAAATCCCGCCGTTTTGAACTTCAAATAAGTTGCTTCCGCCCTGATAGTAAAGGCCGTGGCCATTTAAGTCCAAGGTGATATTTCTGTTATTTACATAGACAGTTTCGGATATGTATGCGTCACCATCAAGGAAAAAGATACCACTTCCGCTGAACGAACTTCCGTAGAGTTGGCCGCTGAGACGGGTCCCGTTGGGGGCAGTGCGCATAATCACCTTAAAGGGAGAGAAGTGATCCGTCTCCAGGGAGATATTGCCGCCCTCATCCGTTACAGCTTCCATATCGGTGGCCGTGTTGGTCTCCGTGTCGATGTGGTAGACCTGGGGGTACAACCCTTCGGTTTCAAAGCCGCTGAAGGTCACAGTCACCGGGCCTGATGGCTGAATCTCCGTTTCACCCCGCCGCAGGGAAACGTCCAGCAGATAACGAACCTCCGGCGCTTCCTCTTCGCTCTCCTGGTTTTCCCCGTTCTCAGAAAGCTGGGCATCCAGTTCCTGACGTTCATTTTCGTCCAGCTCCCTGACCGCCACGGTCACCTCTCTCACCGGGCAGGGCAGATTGCTGTCCATCCCCGTGATGGTCACGGTAATCCCGCCCTCGCTCTGCGCCGTCAATGTAAAGGGCTTTGCCACCTTAGGCGGAGCGCCGTAGCCCACAGCCTCCTCGCTGGAGACCATCAGCTCCCGAACGGCGTCCCCGTCCTCTCCGGCCACGTCTCCCGCAATGACTTTCAGCGTCCATTCCGCTGCCTGTGCCGCCTCAGTGATCTCCCCTTCGGGTACCGCTGCTTCCTCCGTCTCCGGAGTCTCCGTAACCTCCTCTCCTGTTCCTTGGCTTACGGTTTCCGTTACCTCCGCCACAATTCCCGACTGGTCAGCCCTGCCGTCTCCATCCCGGTCAAAGAATACCACTTCCCCCGCCTGTGGCACATAGCCCTCCGGGTTTACATAATATTCTCCCAAGGTCGAGATCAACGCCTCTGTGCTTCCGCCCTCCGGCATAACCTCCGTCCCTGCGTAGTGCAGGCAGAAAGCCGTAAACAGGGCATTCCAGTCTTCATAGGGCTCACCGTACCATGCGCCGTACCGGGTGTAGCCCTTCATATTTTCACCGTCCTCCAGGACGATGTAATTTTCCTTACTTTCCGTGTAGCCAAGCTGCGTCTTGGCAATGGCGGCAGCGTCTTTTCGCCAGTCGCCGCTTCCGGTCACCGCTGCGAAGGAAGCTTCCCATGCTTCCGCCTCTTCCACATCCGCCTCCGGGTCTGCGTAGCAGCTTAGGCTGTGGGTGTGCTCCTCCAGGCCGCAGGTCAGCTCCCAGATGCCGTAGCACCGCTCACTGTGGGTGTGGGTTTCATCCTCAGGCCGTGTGCAGGTCAGAGCCGTGGTGTCCAGGGCCTCTTCCACCTGCCGGAAGCATTCCGGCCCATGCACGTGGACCAGGATTTCCTGCATCCCGCAGATCCGGTTTCCGTCCTTGTCGTAGCATTCCTCCGTGTGGGTATGTGGGATGATCTCCGGCTTCTCACAGGTAAGCACCGGCTTTGCGTCAGGGTCCGGCTCCGTGGACTTTTCGCAGATCAGGACCTTGTTCCATTCATAGCATTCATCCGTATGGACATGTGCTTCCGTCGGCGCTTCCTCAGCCGCCTCCACGGTTTCATAGCATTCTTCCCCATGGGTGTGGTTTTCGTCCTCAGGGAGTTCACAGACGAGTTTCTTTTCCCCCTCTAAACGTCCCCTCCCCGTGGACACTTCCGTGGGTTCTGTACTCTCTACGCAGATTAACGCGCCACGCTCCCGCTTATAGCACTCTTCCCCATGGGCATGAGGCTCCGGCATCGTATAGCAGCTCTCGTCGTGGGTGTGGGCCTTGATTTCCGGCAGCTGGCAGACCAGGTTTCCCTCACTGTCGTAGCAGCTTTCGTCGTGGGTGTGGACAATATAGTCCACTTCCTCGCAGGTGAGCACACCCTCGTCATTGTAGCAGTCCTCTGTATGCTTGTGGACGCCCAATGCCTCATAGGTGCAGTCCAGCATCTGGTGAACCGCCGCAGTCTGTTGGGTGTAGCATTCGTCGCTGTGGGTGTGCTCTGGAAGGGCACACTTTTTTCCCTCCAGCGTAATTGCGGGCAGGATCAGTGCATAGGTCGTGCAGAACACCACCACACATGCCAGTCCTGTGACCACCTTATGCCAGCGTTTTTGCCGCTTATGAACCTTCAGATATTTCTGCGCACGTCTCAAAACACTTTTCTTCACGTCGAACGCCACCAACCTTTCAAAAGGATAAAAACATCAAAATTCATACGCGCCCCAAAGACTCCCCTGTCAAGAGCGGTGCACTGCCCAGCACGCCGTCAAGAACTCACTTCAGCCCGCCGAATTTCGAGAAGGGCCAAACCCGAAATACGATTTTTCCCACCAACTGTTCCTCCGCCACACAGCCCACAGCCGTGTTCCGGGAGTCCACCGACGTGGAGCGATGGTCCCCTATGCAGAAGTACCGGTTTTCCGGCACCTGATAGGGCAGGGTGATATTGCAGTCTCCCAGCGCTTTTTCCGTTAGATACGGCTCCTCTAAAAGCGTGCCGTCCACATAGACATTACCCTCTTCGTCAATGTTCACCCATTGACCAGCGCTGGCAATACAGCGCTTCACCAGAATCTTATTTCCCAGATAAAAGGCCACCAGGTCCCCCGGTTCAAACTCCGACCCCTTCACGGATACCACGATGTCCCCTTCACTTAAGGTAGGGGTCATAGAGGAACCATAGATTTGCAGCACCGGCATCCAAATAGTGGCCACCAGCACCGCCACAGCAGCCACCACAATCAGGGTGTACACCGTGCTCCGCAGCACCCGTCTGTATTGCTTTTTATACCGTTCCCGTCCCAGCTCCGCTTTAAGCTGCTGGACGGTAGGTGTATCCCCCAACTTCATCGCCCTGTCTCCTTCTCAGGTCTCTTCCCCGAAGCCCCGGACAGACTCTTGGCCTCCGAAATCAGCGCCGCCCAGTAGTCGTCCTGATCTTCCATCGCACCGGCGCCGGGAACATTCTTGACAGCGTCCGCCTCCCGGCGCACCTTGGCGCTGTATGCGTCAGCGGACTGCCGAATAGCCGCTGCCTCTGCCTTTGCTTTCTGTAAAATGCTTTCCCGAAGCTTGTCCTGATCCGCACACATTCCCTGAATGCTCTCCAGATATTGTTTGGCCGCATTCTGGGCAGCGTCAAAAATCCCGTTTAACCGCAGGGCCGCCTCGGCAATGGACCCGGCCTCGTTTAAAACGATCTGCCGATCCTCCAGCTTCCGCTGCATTTCCTGAATCTGTTCCTTTAATCTGTCGTTTTCTTCCATCTGCTCAATGAGTATTTCCAGCAATTCACCCCGGCTCAGCCGTTTTAATTCCTTACTGGTCATAAGGTTCTCCTTTTCTCCAGAACAAATTAATTCATACACCGTCCCGCAGGACAAATCCGCGTATTCCCGTTCTCCAAATCAAGCCGCAGTGCATGCCCCAGGTTTTGCGCCGCAGTCCATCCTCTAAGCTTCCCACATCAGTCCAGGCCTCGGGTTTCCCACGGCATTTCATATCCCAGGCTTCCCAAGGCAGCCTCACGCTGAGTTCTCAGCGTGAGAAATAGAAACGTTTCCTTTTCGGGGCATAAAAAAAGTCAAACAATTTCTTATAAATTACCACCAACCGCCTGGAGAGTCAAGACTTCTCAAACAACTTTGGCTAGAATTACAAATTCTTCTCTTAAAAAGTGTTTTTTCCTCCCCTGAATTGTGCAAGTGGCCAACAGATCGAAATAAATTGTATTCTTATCCGCCCTAAATGAGCAAATCTATAAAATAAACAAAAGGCACACCCAGGAGATATAGACGCAGACCATGTTCCGGTCAATAAAACCGCTTCTACCCCAGGTTTTTTATGACGCTTCCCGGTATGCACATCAGCAGCTCCAGACTTTGAAATTCCTTGTCTGCCAAGCAGTCACAGGATTTCCCAGTACCGCCCTTCGCCAGTGGATCAGGGCGGAAACGATACAAAGGACTCGGACGGTGTTCCCACCTACAAAGCAAACGGCAGGACGTTGGATTACACCTGGATTGGAGGCATTCTCCTGCACCCGGCGGAAGAACTGGCCTACGGCTTTGAGCAGTCCAAGCACCACGACAGCGGTTTCTACTTTGATGGTCCGTCCCTGTCCAAGACCGGCAGCACAGGCACTACGCTGGTGTATGCCTTTGGCGCGCTCCTGTTCCTGGGTGCCGGAGCAATGCTGATCACCAGAAAGCGCCGTGGACCGCTCTGCTGAGCGGCCGCCCCGGTCAGGGCAGAAGCGGACATCGATCTGACCCGAAAGGGATCATGAAGGCAGCGAAAACGACATAAGGAATACCGATAGTCCGAACCCATCTTCCAGGATGCGTTCGGACTATCTTGTTTTATAAGCACGCGGCAGTGCAGATATGCCCTCGTAACAGCCATAATTTCTCCATATGGTACGGTATGATGCAATGGGCTGATGGCAGAGGTATTGTGTATTTTGCATATTTTTAACGTCATATTTATGTGAATAAGGTAGAAAAGGCAAAAAATGATTGCATTTCCGAAAAAAGGATGTTACTATAATCACACTTAATTCGGAATTCGAAATAACGAGTTCGAATTCCGAATTAAGAAGAAAGGCGAGGTAGCATATGATTCGCAAAAGAGGTTTGCAGGACGTCAAACGACGTAACCGTCATGTTATCATGCAATCGATTCTGGATAACGACGGTCTGTCCCGGGTGGAAATCGCCCAAAGAACTGAGCTGGCTCCCAGCACAGTGTCCTCCCTGGTGTCCGAATTGATTGCCGAGGGCTTGCTGATTGAAAGCGGCAGCCGTACGACTACCGCCGGCCGCAGCCGCACGGGTTTGACAATCAACCCGAATTACGGCGCCATTGCGGTCATTGAAATTGGGCGTAAGGCAGTCTGCATGAGTATATTCGACATGGCCTTGCACCCTCTCGCAACGCAGACCATTGCGCCCCATGGCCTTACAGGAAACGACCTTCTGGACGCCATTGTCTCTGCCATAACGACTCGAGCAGGGTCGCAGATCCCTCTGGCAGGCATTGGCCTTCTGTTTCAGGAGGATATGCGGGAAAGCGACTTCCGGGTTATGTATTCCACCGGCTTCGCTTCTGCCAGCATCACGCTGAAGGAGGCTTTGCTGTCCCAATTCCGGGTACCCGTCATTGAGGAATATTCTCAGGTCTATACTGTGACCCAGGCACTCAGCGAAAAGCCGGATGCCGCCGCAGCAAACAGCGCCCACATCAGTCTCGGCTCCAGCGTTTTGGTCAGCGTCACGCTGGATGACCGGCCAATCCCCGTCCGGGGAAGTTTCTATGAAGATACCGCAAGATATTTGGAAGATCTGACCCAGGAGGCCTGCGCCGAAAAGCAGCAGGAGCTGCCGTCTCAGCTTGGCAATATCATCACCCTGCTGTGCATGATGTTCTCCCTGAACACCGTCTTCCTTTCCGGTTTTGATTCCTTCGGGAAAGAGCTCAGCGGTTCCCTGGATACCAGGCTGCGAAAAACGCTTCCTGAAAGCAGCATCCCCCGGCTCCGCTTCCTGCGCCGCAGACAGCCCCAGAACTGGGACAGCGTATTTGCTCAGCGGGTCCGATCGAATATATTATTTACGCATTGACAGCTAAGGAGGAAAATATGAAATTCAAACAGATCATTGAACACAACAAATTCAGCCTGGTGGTCAGCCTGCCCTCCAACAACCTGGAACTGGCAAAGGCGGCCATTGAAGGCGGCGCCCAGGCAGTCAAGGTGCACTGCAATGTGTGGCACAGGGCCAGCGGGCATACCTTCGGCACCTATGCCGAAAACCGCGATTTTCTGCGGGAACTGATCGCCCTGTGCGGCGATATTCCCGTAGGTCTGGTTCCCGGCGGCGCGGACGCGTTTATCAACGCCGAAGAGCGGCTGGAACTGGAGAAGATGGGGTTGGGATTCTTCAGCGCTTACAGCCATCACCTCCCCTGCCACATGATGGAGAGCACGGTTCTGACCAAAATGGTGGCAATTGACTCCACCTATACCCAGAACACCCTGGATGCCGTCCACAATTCTTCCATCGATGTGCTGGAATGCTCTGTCCAGCCGGGTGAAAATTACGGGACTGACCTTTGCTATGCGGACATCCTGCGCTACAGTGATATTGCCGCAAAAACCGGCAAGCCCTGCCTGATTCCCACCCAGCGCAAAATCAAGCCCTCCGAGGTCAAGCATCTGTATCAGGCCGGCTGCAAGGCTGTTATGATCGGCGCCATCGTCATGGGCAAGGAACCCGACGCGCAGCAGGTTCGCGCCGCCACCGCCGCCTTCCGCGAGGCCGTAGAGGGCATATAAATCCGTAGCTTCCGCGAAAGCGGTTGTAAATAAACCGGGCGCAAGCCCAGATTAAAGAAGGAGAAGATTCTATGTTGCAAGGTACCCTGATCATTGTAGCCTTTGTCATCATCGCGGCACTTATGATGACAAAGAAGATCCCCACCCTCCTGGCTCTGCCGCTGATGGCTGTTGTCATCTGCATCATTGCCGGAGTCCCCGCTGTTGGCGTCGATGCCGACGGAAATAACATCGGTTGGCTCCAGACCGTCGTGGAAGCCGGCACTGTCCGTATGGGCAGCGCGATTATGGCTGTTATCTTCGGCGCATGGCTGGGACAGCTGATGAACAAAACCGGCGTTACCGAAAACATCATTAAGAAGAGCGCCGAGCTGGGCGGTGACCGCCCCCTGATCGTCACCCTGATTATGGTCGTTGCCTGTGCTGTTCTGTTCACCACTCTGAGCGGTCTGGGTTCCATCATCATGGTCGGCTCCATTGTGCTGCCCATTCTGATTTCTGTGGGCGTTCCCGCTATGAGCGCAGCCTGCATTTTCCTGATGGCCTTCACCTGCGGTCTGACCTTCAACATCGCCAACTGGAAGACCTTCTCCAGCATTTTCAGCCTGGAAATCGAGCAGATCAAGGGCTTTGAAATCTACATGCTGGTTGCCACTGCCGCTGCAACCCTGATTCTGGTATTCGTTGAGTTTAAGCGCAATGGCGTGAAGTTCGCCTTCTCCGCCCCTGCCGGCGACGTTCAGCCCACCAAGCAGCTCACCGGCGTTCGCGGCGGCCTGGCTATGCTGACCCCCCTGATCCCCATTATCCTGGTTGCTGTATTTAAGGTTCCTGTCTGCCCCGCGTTCATTGCCGGCATCATCTGGATTCTTGTCTGCACTGCCAAGAGCTTCTCCAAGGCTATGAACACTCTGGTCAAGACCTGCTATGACGGCATTACCGATGGCGGCCCTGCCATCATTCTCATGATCGGCATTGGTATCCTGTATCTGGCTGTGACCCATTCCATGGTCAAGTCCGTTCTGAATCCCTTCCTGCTGGCAGTTGTTCCCTCCGGCAGAATCGGCTACATCATTTTCTTCTCCCTGCTGGCACCCCTGTCCCTGTATCGCGGCCCCATGAACCTGTTTGGCCTTGGCTCCGGCATTGCTGCTCTGGTGATCGGCCTAGGCACTCTGTCTCCTCTGGCTGTTATGGGCGCGTTCCTGGCTGCCGAGCGTATCCAGGGCTGCGGCGACCCCACCAACACCCAAAACGTTTGGACCGCCAACTTCGCTGAGGTGGATGTGAACGGCATCACCAAGAAGCTGCTGCCCTACCTGTGGGCGGTTGCCGTTGTCGGCGTGGTTGTCAGCGCCTTCCTGTACTTCTGATTCCCGATTCGGGGTGCCTCGCAAGAGGCGCCCCGACCTGATCTTTGGCTTGAATGGAAGAAAGGCTTCTATTGAAGCCTGAGATCAGAACAAATTTTAATTGGAGGTTTCACCATGAAAGTTCGTATTGGCATTGATGTGGGCGGCACATTTACGGATGCTGTCGCCATTGATAACGACACTTATGAATTGATCGGCGTTGTCAAAACCCCTACCACCCATAACGCAAAGGAGGGCGTTGCCGCCGGCATTGTCCAGGTGCTGCACAAGGTGATGGAGCAGTGCCGCATTGCGCCGGAGGATGTTACGTTTATCGCCCACGGCACTACCCAGGCTACCAACGCATTGCTGGAAGGCGACGTTGCGAAGGTCGGCGTCGTTACCCTGGGTCAGGGCCTGCAGGGTGTCAAGAGTAAGGGCGACACCACCATCGGCAATATTGAGCTGGCCCCCGGAAAATTTTTGGAGTCGGACAACGCCTATGTGGATACCGCGGCGGCTGACATTGACAGCGCCATCCGTGAGGCTCTGGACAGCCTGAAAAAGCAGGGCTGCACCAGCTTTGTAGCGGCCGAGGCCTTCAGCGTGGATGACCCCGCCCGCGAAAACCGCACGGTAGAGCTGTGCAAGGAAATGTCCCTGCCCGGCACTGCCACCAATGACATTTCCAAGCTGTATGGCCTGAAAATCAGAACCAGAACCGCCGTGGTAAATGCCAGCATTATGCCGAAAATGCTGGAAGCAGCAACCATGACCGATGAGAGCATTAAGGCTGCCGACATTGAAAGTCCCCTGATGGTCATGCGCTGCGACGGCGGCGTCATGACGGTGGACGAGGTGCGCAACCGCCCAATTCTGACGATTCTCTCCGGCCCCGCAGCCGGTGTTGCCGGCGCGCTGATGTATGAAAAGCTGACTGACGGCATTTTCTTCGAGGTCGGCGGAACCTCCACGGATATTTCCTGCGTAAAAGACGGCAAGGTTATGATCCGCTATGCGGAGGTCGGCGGACACAAAACCTATCTGAACAGCCTGGATGTCCGGACTGTGGGCATCGGCGGCGGCAGCATGGTAGAGATCAAAAACGGAAAGGCCGTAAACACCGGACCGAGAAGCGCCCATATTGCGGGACTGGAATACGAAGTGTACACCCCTGCTGAGAAAATTGTGGAGCCAAAACTGGAATCTGTCCGCCCCATGGCCAGCGATCCGGAGTATGCCTGCATTGTGTGCGCGAACGGAGTTCGGGTGGCCCTGACCATGGCGGGCGCGGCGAATATCGCGGGTTACGTTCATCCCGAGGACTATGCTTACGGCAATGTGGAAGCAGCCCGCAAAGCCTGGCAGCCTCTGGCAGATAACATGGGCTGCAGCGTAGAAGAGGCAGCAAGAAAGGTGCTCGCCTTTGCAGCCGCAAAGAACAGCAAGGTTGCCGCCCAGCTGATTAAGGATTATGACATGGACCCCAAGCACACCGTGTTCGTGGGCGGCGGCGGCGGCGCGGCCACAGTGGTTCCCCATCTTGCCCAGACCATGGGACATAAGTCCAAAATTGCCAAAAACGCACCGGTCATTTCCACCATCGGCGTAGCCCTTGCCATGGTGCGGGATATGGTGGAGCGCAGTGTTACCAATCCCACCGAGGAGGACATTATCAGCGTCCGCCGGGAAGCGGAATTGAAGGCCATCCAGAATGGCGCGGCTCCCGGCACGGTGGAAGTCAGCGTGGAGGTGGATACCCAGCGCAACATTGTCCGGGCCATCGCCGTGGGCGCTACGGAAATGCGCAGCAAGGACCGTCTCAACCGGAAGCTTACCATGGAAGAACTGCTGGAAACTGTGGCGGAAAACCTGGATGCTGCCAAGGACAAGCTGCATGTCAGCGCTGAAAACGGTGTGATGTGGGCTGTCCAGTATGACAAGGTAGAAAAAAAGATGTTCGGTCTGGTAAAAAAGGCTACCCATCCCCTGCGCCTGATTGACGAGGAAGGCGTGATCCGCCTGCAAAAGAATAACGCCTGGGTACGGCAAACCACTGTCGGCACCTGGGAACAGGATTTGAGCTGGATTCTGGAGGAGCTGACGGAGTACAACGACGGCGGCACCAACCTGCCCAATGTGTATGTGGTTCTGGGCAAGCGAATCATCGACCTGTCCGGCATGCAGAGCCCCGAGCAGATCGTAAGCCTGGGCAGCGTAGAACTGGCCGGCTGCCGGAAAGAGGAGCCCTTGATCCTGGCGGCGACCAAACGTGTAGATGCGTAAATCTGGAGGCAATTATGGAAGAATTCCGGTTCCCCTTTCCTGGTCGTGAGCTGGCTGATCAAGAGCTGACCTATGACCTGTGTTATGCCAAAATAGCAGAAACCGACCGTGCGGCCATTGTGGAAAAAGCCTGGCAAAAGGGATGCCGCGCGGCGAATATGGTGTTTCAGCGCGAAAACGGAGTCTTCGACTTTCATACCATTGCTCGTAAAAGTGGGCTGAAGCTCTTGGAAAAGCAAACCGACTATGTGGTGGGCGGCCAGCGCTATTTCAGCGATTATGTTTCCGGGCAGAAATGTATCAATCTGTATACGAGATCTATTGGCCTGTGGGCAGAGCAAAACGGACTGGAGTACGCGCAGGCAGCCAATCTGATTCTCAGCCATGAGTATTTTCACTTCCTGGAGGTCAACGAGCTAGGACTGACCAGCAGGGATTATCTGGTGCCCATGGTACAGATTGGACCATTGAAGCTGGGAAAGACCGGAATTCGGGCTCTGTCCGAAATCGGCGCCCACGCATTTGCAAGAACCTATTACGACTTGTGGCGGCGGAAGGAGACGGAAAATGAAAAGGAATCTGCATTATGATGTTGTGGTCATCGGCGGCGGTCCCGCCGGTGCGGTAGCCGCGATTGCCGCGGCCCGGCAGGGAGCAAATGTCCTGCTGGCAGAGCAGAACGGCTATTTGGGCGGAATGCTGACCTGCGCCGGTGTCGGTCCTCAGATGACGTATCATGCGGGGCACACCCAGGTTGTCCGCGGCATTCCGGACGAAATTGTCTGCAGGCTGCGGAAGCTGGGCTTATCTCCCGGCCACATGGAGGATTTTGTGGGCTATGCCAGCAGCATCACCCCCTTTGACGCGGAGGGCATGAAGCTGGTGCTGGAAACCATGGCGCTGGAAGCCGGCGTCCATCTGCTCTACCATACCGTGTACACCGGCTGTACCGTGGAAAACGGGAGAATCACCAAAGCTACCCTCTATTCCAAAAACGGCTTCTTCGACGTGACGGCGGACGTGTTCCTGGACTGCAGCGCGGATGCGGACCTTGCCACTCACGCCGGCGTATCCAGCGTCTATGGCCGGGATGGGGATAATTTGGCGCAGCCCATGACGATGAATGTCAAAGTCGCCAATGTGGACCGGGAAAAGGTAATGGCATATGTTAAGGCCAATCCCCAGGATATGCTCTCCACCATTCCCTTTGACCATCTGGAGCAGATCCCCAGGACCGGCATTCAGGGCGCGTATTCGCTCATTAACGCTGCCAAGATGAGCGGAGAGTTCGATATCGACCGGGATATGGTGCTTTGCTTCGAAACCAACAATCCCGGAGAGTTCATTCTGAATATGTCCCGGGTCATCCGCAAATCCGCGGTTGATCCCTTCCAGCTCACCGAAGCCGAGATTGAAGGGCGGAGGCAGGCCCATCAGATCGTGGCGTTCATGCGCAATCACATCCCCGGATTTGAGAATTGCCGCATTGTCACCACCGGCCCCAACATTGGCGTCCGGGAAAGCCGGAAGATCAATGGCTGCTATAAGCTGACCGCCGAGGACCTTCTGGGAAATCGGATGTTCCCCGATGCCGTCGCCATGGGCGGATATCCCATTGACATCCATTCCCCCGACGGAGCCGCCATGAAGCACCGGTTCCTGAAGCCGGGAAGCTGGTATTCGATTCCTTACCGCTCCCTGGTTGCTCAGGAAGTGGAGAATCTGATCGTGGCAGGCCGGTGCATCAGCACCACCCATGAGGCCTGCGCCGCCATTCGCGTGACGCCGATCGTCATGGCCATCGGGCAGGCGGCGGGAACTGCCGCAGCCCAAAGCGTCCGCACTGGCCAGCCCGCGAACGCACTGGATACGGATCTCCTGCGCGGCACTCTGAAAAAGGATGGTGTGTTCCTGGAAGAATACGCCGAAAGGTAAGGGATGGTTTAACGATGGCACATGTATACGAGGAAGAAGGCCGCCGCGCAGCGGGGGCGCCTGCCAATGCCGCCGACGGTCAGAAAATCGTTTTTTTGATTGGCGACTCCATTCGGATGGGCTTCCTTCCGTATGCGCAAGGGATACTGCAAAAGGAAGCGCTTTTGGTATCTCCCGAGGAGAACTGCCGATACACCCAGTATACCTACACAAGCCTTTCCGCCTGGAAATCGCTGGTTGCGGACCCGGATGCTGTGTCGCTGATCTATTGGAACAACGGCCACTGGGACATTGCTCACTGGGATGGGGATGGGGAATCGCTGAACTCCGTGGAGCAGTACACATCCATGCTCGAAAGAATCTGCCACCGTTTGCGCCGCTATTTCCCCAACGCGAAAATCATCTTTGCCACCACCTCCCCTGCCAATCCCAACGGAATCATGGGAGTGAATCCCCGAAACAATGCGGAGATCAGCAGATATAATCAGGCCGCAAAACATGTCATGGATACGTTGGGTGTGCAGGTAGACGACGTATATGCCTTTCTGCGCAATTGGGACGCGGATCAATATGCTGACTATGTTCACCTGACCGATGACGGTTTTCGAATTCTGGGAGAACATGTTGCGGAGGTAATTCGGGAAGCTTTGCAGCAGAGCATATCTTTCCGTCAGGACCCCTGACCTCCTTGCATGCTGTTGATATCCAGTCAAAACCTCCGGCTAAGCCGGAGGTTTTAGGCCGTCGAAAAAGTCTCCAAAGAAAGCTGTCA
>DLAP01000083.1:0-19059 GCA_002493965.1 Clostridiales bacterium UBA7044 | reverse complement strand
GACATGGTTTTTCGACGGCCTGAGGCTACCCCCAGTTTTTGAACTGGGGGTAGCAGATGCTTTGAAGAAATTGATTAGATCTCATACCACCGAATCTCGTTTGCATCCAGATTTAGGGGGAAAGAACCCTTATCGGTGTAAACGGTAGTGGACTGGGCTTCATAGGTGTTGTTCACAACACAGTATTTGCCGTTTTTAACAAATGCGTGGACCTCCACATTATAATTGGTGGAAAACCACTTGTTCAGTTCGCCTTCACCATGAGCGGCCCATAGAATTGCACGGTACAAAACACGGCTGTTCTCGAAGGAATAGGGCAGTCCGGAGATGTAGACGCTGCGGCCCTTGCCAAATGCATTGACAGCCATCTGGACTTTCTTGTCTTTCTGATACAGAATTTGGGCCTCAGGAAGCGCGTAGATATTCTTCTTTCCTTCACCAAAGTCAACATTCTGCTTAACGTCCTCCAGAATGAAGTGGTCGCGCTGCTCCGCCCAGTTGTACTTGTCGTAATTCAGAGTGAAACCAGTTTCCTTTTCAACACCCAGAATGCCGCTAAGTTGCAGGTAGTGGCCCTGATATTGATGGCCAGAAGGTTCGCCAACGCCGATGAAACCGCCGCCATTGTAAACGAACCCACGAATTGCGGCGCAGATGGCGGGGTCTTCCCACTCAGAGCCACCGGTATGGGCGGTATCGCCATCTCCCACATTGATGATGACATCAATGTCATCCAGCAGGCCAGGGTACCGGCGGATATCGTCGAAAGAAATAAACTTTACGTCGAAGGGGGCGCCGGACAGAGCCTCGATCACGCCAGCGTAGGAGTAGTTCTGCTTCTGATACAGGGCATGGTGCACCATATGGCAGCCCCAGGCCCGCATCTTGCCCCAGCAATTCAGCACGGCAACGGTTTTGACACAGTAGGGTGTAGTACCCTTGATGTTCTCATACAGCTCCCGGAATTCATTACACACGGACTCAATGTAGTCGATAAAGTCAGGGAACAAAAACTACCATTACAACGTCTTAATTGTAATGGTAGCCTGTATTGGTGCGGGCATGAGGGCTCGATTGCATTTCCCGCTTTGCGGGGAATTGTGGATGCCACCAGTTTTTGAACTGGTGGCTGGAACTACCCATCGGGCAGTTCCATTTAAGTGGGTTCGAGTCCGCTGCCCCTATCAAAAGCAAAAGAGCATCCTCACGGATGCCCTTTTGCTTTTGGTGCGGGCATGGGGACTCGAACCCCAACGCAAAGCACAAGAACCTAAATCTTGCATGTCTACCAATTCCATCATGCCCGCATGATTTTCCATTCTATCATACCCCGGGGCGGTTGTCAATTCGCAGCCACCCCGGGCTGTTTAATTTTTTGCAGTCCTATGTCGGCAATATGGGCAATTTTCGGGGGACCTTCAAAAATGCCCCTTGGAAAACGAAAACAAATGTGCTATGATAGGCGCAAGAGGTGAGCGTTATGGACGAAAAGAAGGAAACCGGCGAAAGAGACGAAACTCAGGAGGAACCCCGGGAGGGCTATGTCCCCCGCCCCGCCTGGCAGGTTTGGGGCGCAAGGCTGGGCGTGGTCCTGATGATCCTGTTTGTTATCTATCAGATTTTATCCATCGCCAAGGGCGGTCAGGTATGAAAATCTTAGGAATCGACCCGGGCTACGGAATTACCGGCTTTGGCCTCATTGACGCCCAGCGGGGGCAGTACCAGATGCTGAGTTGCGGGGCTATTACCACGCCCCCCAATACGGACTTTTCCTGGCGGCTGGAGGTCATTTATAACGATATGACCGAACTGCTTCGGGTGTCTCAGCCAGAGGCGGTGGCCATTGAGGAACTGTTCTTCGGCCATAACGTGACCACCGGCATCGGGGTTGCCCAAAGCCGGGGGGTGATTCTGCTGGCCATCGCCCAGGCGGGCGTGCCGGTATTTCAGTATAAGCCCATGCAGGTCAAGCAGGCAGTGGTGGGTTACGGGAACGCCACCAAGCATCAGGTGCAGGACATGACCAAGCGTCTGCTAAACCTGCCTGCGGTGCCCAAGCCCGACGACGCAGCCGACGCGGTAGCCATCGCCCTGTGCCATGCCCGTTCCAGCACCTCGCTGCTTGCCAGAGCGCAACAGGGACGATAAATCGGGATTTTGCTGGAGGAATAATAGAGTGATTTGTATGATAAGGCTTATATCTCTCGTGATATAAGAAATCAGTGTTTTATATGGACTGCTGTCATGTTAGCAGGAGCGTTATTATCCTGCTTTTTAACACCATATATGGCTATATTGGCCTATATTATTTGGTTCGTTTTATTTTTTTAAGAAGTCCACTTTGATAATCATAAAGCATTTGAAAAACATTTATTAAAGTGAGTTTTCATTTATTTAGGAAGTGAAAGGCAGCGAAAACCGGTATTGGGGAGGAAAAGTCAATGAAAAGAACATGTTCCATACTGATATTTCCGATTATTACTATTATTTTAGAAATTTTGCCTTGCGGAGCGGTATTAGTATTTGCACCATCGCCAACAGACAGAGTAAGGGAAACATTCTCGTATTTCAGTCTAACGCCGGTTGGGTATGCCAATTTTGCGCCATTTATAACTGCTTTACTTACTTGCGTCATTTTATTGCTTGCATTGATTTCAATAAAGTTAGAAAAAATGCGTAAGGCCGTATTTTTGCTTTCGCTGGCAACGGCAATTATTTCGTTACTGCCTTTGGCTTTTGGAATGGACTATTATTCTGTAATAGGCGGTATGATTACAATAACGCTTGCTATTGAAAGCGTTTTAGCAAAAATCCTAATCAAATAAGGAAAAACAACAACTTCCAGTTTGCACAGTTGTGCGGGGTTCGTTACCGAGAGGCTCCGCCTCGGTTTGCTGCCACGCAGGTAACGCATTGGGGTGAAGCGCCCTGCGCTTCAGGGAGGAAATACCATGTTTTACTATCTATCCGGCAAGGTGGCCGCTTTGGAGCCGGGCCTTGCCGTCATCGACTGCGGCGGCGTGGGCTATGGCTGTCGTGTCACCGCTTACACCGCCGGTCAGCTGAAGCTGAACCAAAACGCAAAGCTCTATATTACGGAATCCATTCGGGAGGACGCCTTCGATCTCTTTGGCTTTTCCAGCCGGGAGGAGCAGCGGTGCTATGAGCTGCTGACCTCCGTGAACGGGGTAGGTCCCAAGGCCGCCATGGCCATTTTATCCTCCGGCGGGCCCCAGAACTTTACTCTGGCCGTCATGACCGGGGACGAGAAGATGCTCACCGCCGCCCAGGGCATCGGCAAGAAAATCGCCCAACGGATCATCCTGGAATTGAAGGACAAGATCGGCGGCAGCGGTATGGAACTGGATTTCTCTACGGGGACCAGCGTGCCTGCACCCACCCAGACCAGCACAGCGGCTCTGGCAAACGCGGCCCTGCAGGAGCTGGGCTATTCTCCCGCCGAGATCAGCGCCGCCTTAAAGGGGGCGGACCCCAGCATGACCACCGAGGAGCTGGTACGCTATGCCCTCCGGGCCATGGTCATGAAGTAATCGATCAAATTTGGAGGCACAGCCATGAGTTTAGACTTCTCCCAGGAATTGGACACCCCCATCATTTCCCCCACCTTCGCCCCCCAGGACGCGGGGGAGATCGGCCTGCGGCCAAAGCTTTTGGCGGACTACACCGGGCAGGAAAAGGCCAAGGGAAACCTGGCCATTTATATTGAAGCCGCCCGGCGGCGGAATGAACCCCTGGATCACACCCTGCTCTATGGCCCTCCGGGCTTGGGCAAAACCACCCTGGCGGGGGTGATTGCCAACGAGATGGGGGCGGGCATCCGGGTCACTTCCGGCCCTGCCATTGAAAAGCCCGGGGATCTGGCGGCCCTGCTGACCAACTTAAATCCCGGGGACATCCTGTTCATTGACGAAATTCACCGTCTTAACCGGGTGGTGGAGGAAATTCTCTACCCGGCCATGGAGGACTTTGCCATTGACATCATTGTGGGCAAAGGCCCCAGCGCCAACTCCATCCGGCTGGATCTGCCCAAGTTCACCCTGGTGGGGGCTACCACCAGGGCGGGCCAGCTTTCCGCCCCCCTCCGGGACCGGTTCGGCGTGAATCTGCGGCTGGAGCTGTACACCCCGGAGGAACTGGCGAAAATCGTCACCCGGAGCGCCACCATTCTGGGAATGCCCATTGCGCCGGAGGGGGCCATGGAAATCGCCTCCCGGAGCCGGGGCACCCCCCGTATCGCCAACCGCTTCCTGCGCCGTGTCCGGGACTTTGCCGAGGTGATGGGAGACGGAACCATCACCAGGGATGCGGCAGATCTGGCCTTAAAGCGGCTGGAAGTGGACAAGCTGGGCCTGGATAACATCGACCGGCGGATGCTCACCGCTATCATCCAGAACTACGGCGGCGGGCCGGTGGGCCTGGAAACCCTGGCTGCCACCATCGGCGAGGAAGCGGTAACGCTGGAGGATGTTTACGAGCCTTATCTGATGCAGCTGGGCTTTCTCACCCGGACTCCCCGGGGTCGGTGCGTCACAGCCCTTGCCTATGACCACCTGCACATTCCCTACGAGGGGCAGGCCCAATTCTCCATCTGAGGCCTGCCAGGGGTGGGACAGTCTGTTGCCATACAGCGTACAAGCGTCCATCCTTTGTGCATAGCGTCAAAGGGTGAAGAAAATTCAAAAATATTTTCATAAAGTATTGACAAGGACCTGGAATTTGTATATAATCGGATATGTGGCAGTATTCGCCACATACAATTTTTGACCCTGCGTTATAACATGAATCTTGGAATTTCACGGGGCATAAGAAACCGAAGAGAGGTATTTCCAATGTACGAAGATAAGACTTTAGTGTGCAAAGAGTGCGGCAACGAATTTGTGTTCACCGCCGGTGAGCAGGAGTTCTACGCAGAGCGCGGCTTCCAGAACGAGCCCCAGCGCTGCAAGGCTTGCCGTGACGCTCGCAAGAACGCCACCCGTGGCCCCCGTGAGTTCTTCACCGCTACCTGCGCCCGCTGCGGCGGCGAAGCCAAGGTTCCCTTCCAGCCCAAGTCCGACCGTCCCGTATACTGCAGCGAGTGCTTCGCTCAGATGCGTGCCAACGGCTAATTGCTGAATCTGAACTTCGAAAGCCCTCACCCCCACGGGTGGGGGCTTTTCCCTACCGTCGATTCCGGCGGGAACTACAGAAGGAGAAGAAAATGGAAAATCCCAAATGTGACAAAATGATTCTGGCAATCATCCAGGGGGAGGACTACCAGAATCTGATAACGGACCTGAATCAGCACGGTTTCTATGCTACGGTTCTGGAATCCAGCGGCGGCTTTCTCAAAAAGCAGAGCGTTACCCTCATGATCGGACTGAACCATGAGCGTCTGGAGGAGGCCATGGCTGTTCTGAAACGGTATGGACAGCGCACAGTGACCCAATACGAATCCATTCTCACCGGCAACAGTATGTCGCCGATGGAGACGGCCATTCCCGTTGCCACCCGCCTTGGCGGCGTGGTGCTGTTCGTCCTGGAAGTAGACCGGTTCGAACGGTATTAAGGAACCTCTGAATCAATTGTCTGCGGCTGAGCAGCAGATCTTGTCGATTGAATCAGAGTTTCCTTAACCCAAAGACTGCCAAAGCCCTCAACTGAAATCAGGTGAGGGCTTTTTTCAATCGTAGAGGTTATTCTCCACATAGATCATCATCTTATTGTTCTGATACCCGTATTCCACGAAGGCAACCAGCGGCGTCAGGCCGACGAACCAGGGCTTGTGGAAGAGAAACGGCAGCAGGATAGACGCGGCAAGAATAAGAAACAGGAGTACAAAGAGGGCAATATGTTCCCTGCGCCACTTTTTCTTAAAATAGGCCTTCCGCTCTTCAAAGGAAAAGGCGCTTTCACTTGGCGCGGGCTTTTCCTCCTGCCCGGAATCGGGAAGGCGTTCCCCAGCCAGAAGTTCCGGAAGGCTGACCTGAAATTCCCGGGCCAACAGCTGGAGCGTTTCGATGTCCGGCAGATAATTTCCGTTTTCCCACCGGGAAACGGTTTTATTGGTCACGCTCAGCCTTTCTCCCAGGGCTTCCTGGGTAAGGCCCGCCATCCTGCGCAGCTGCGCAATAAATTTTCCAATTTTGACCTGATCCATAAGATTCACCACCGGAGACAGCTTATCATATCCGCCGTGAGAATACTTCCTCATATATCGCGAATTTGTTTTTTCGTCCGGGAGTATCTGGTTTAGCCCTCAATATCGTAGATTTGGCAGACTTCAGTGGGGCCTTCCAGAAGGAGACTGGTAATGGTTCCGTTTTCTCCCCCCACAGTGACGGTCAGCAGACCGCCCCGGTTGTGGGCGGAGAGAACGCCGCCGGGGAGCCGTCCCTGCTTCCACAGTACGGCGGCAACGGAAGCGGTACCGGTTCCACAGGCCAGGGTATAATCCTCCACGCCCCGCTCAAAGGTCAGAATCCGGATTTCGCTGTCGCCCATCATCTGAAAGAAGTTCACATTGGCCCCCTTGGGGAAGGCGGAATCATAGCGAAGGGTACGGAAGGTTTCCTTCAGCTTGTCCGCGTTGTCCCACAAATCCCCCTCATATTCCATAACAGCGTGGGGCACGCCGGGACAGCCCAACTCTGCGTAGGCAATGTCTCCCTTCCGGTGCAGGTCTAAAATGCTGGGGTTATTCAGCTTCACTCGGTACCGGTTTTCATCTACCCGCCAGCCGTATACCAGGCCTGCGTCCGTCTCTACCACCATTTCTTTGCCTGCGATGTTATTATCGTAGGCAAACCGGCAGATGCAGCGGGAACCATTGCCACACATCTCCCCCCGGGTGCCGTCGGAATTATAAAAGTGGAGCCGGAAGTCGGCCTTGTCGGAAACGTCCGTCGCCATAAAACCGTCCGCACCGGTAAGACCGCAGAATTTCACCGCCAGAGCGGGGAGATCCAAGCTCTTTCCCCGGGCGTCCATGACCATAAAATCATTGCCCGCGCCATTCATATAGGTAACAAGCATCGTGTTTCCTCCTCAATGCAGCATATCTTCCATATTATAGAGCCCCGGCGCTTTCCCAAGCAGGAACCGGGCGGCATCCACAGCCCCTTCCGCCAGCATAGCCCGGGTGACGACTTCGTGCCGCAGGGTCAGGCACTGGGTGCCGGTGTGGATATGCACCTCGTGGATGCCTACCACGCTGCCTAAGCGCAGGGAAGAAATGCCAATTTCGTTTTTCTCCCGCTTGCCCTCGCCGGAGCGGCCGCAGTGGGCTTTTGCTTCGGGACGAACCTCCCGGATGGCGTTATAGAGCATCATGGCGGTGCCGCTGGGGGCGTCCACCTTCCGGTTGTGATGGGTTTCCACGATCTCAATGTCCGCGTCGGGGAAGTACCCGGCAGCTTCCTTCGCCAGACGGCACAGCACTGCAATCCCTAAACTCATATTGCCGGAATAGAATACCGGAATTTCCTTGGCGGCCTCCTGGATCCGGGCCTTTTCCTCCAAACTGTGGCCGGTGGTGCCGATGACAGCGGCGGCGCCTACGGACTTGGCATAGTCCAAAACATCCTTCACGGCGGTATGATGGGAGAAGTCAATCACCATTTCGGCGGGGAGGCTGCCCAATTCCGCAAAGGTTTTTGCCGCGCCGTTGTGTCCGTCAATGCTGACCCGGCCTGCCACTTCGTCCTTTAAAAGGTCGCACAGCAGGGTGCCCATGGCGCCACCCGCGCCGCAAATCACCGTTACCATACCTTCACACCCAGCTTCCGCATTTCCTCAAACAGCTTCGCCCGGTTGCCATCCTCCATCCGGGTCAGTGGGAGCCGGAGGTTTTCCTCACCGTAGCCCATGGCGGACACGGCGGCCTTGACCGGGATGGGGTTGACCTCGCTGAACAGGGCGTTAATAAGACCCATGAACCTACACTGCCACTGGGCGGCGGTCTTAAAGTCCCGGGCCATGCAGGCGTCGGTCATGGCCACGCACTCCTTGGGCAGAACGTTACTCAAAACACTGATGGTGCCTGCCGCGCCCATGGCCATCATGGGAACGGTGAGGGCGTCCTCGCCGGAATAGATGTCGATCTTATCGCCGCAGAGGGTCTGAATTTCGATCATCTGGGCCACATTGCCGGTGGCTTCCTTGATGCCTACGATGTTGGGGTGCTCGGCAAGGATGGCCACGGTTTTGGGCAGCAGGTTCACACCAGTGCGGCCGGGGACGTTATAGAGGATCACCGGCACTTGGGATGCGTCGGCAATGGTGGTGAAGAACTGAACCAGGCCGTTCTGGGTGGCCTTATTATAGTAGGGGGTCACAACAAGAACGGCGTCCGCACCTACCTCACAGGCATTTTGGGTGTTTTCCAGAACATGGGTGGTATTATTGGTGCCAGTACCGGCAATGACAGGGACCCGGCCTGCCACTCGCTCCACGGTGTAGCGGATGACCTCCTTCTGATCGTCATATTCAATGGTGGCGTTTTCGCCGGTGGTGCCCATGACCACCAGGGCGTTGATGCCGCTTTCGATCTGGAAGTCAATGAAGCGGCCCAGTGCCTCATAGTCGATGCCGGTTTTGGTCATGGGGGTGATGAGCGCCGTGGCCATGCCGGTAAAAATGGTGTTTTTCATGTCTGTTTCTCCTTAAAATTCTCGGTGGGAATCCTTGATTTCTCCCGCCGGATGCGCTATTATAATAATGGAAGGAACACCAACGAACGGTTACCTCCCCTTATCTAACGAATTGCTCCGTCTGTTGCCGGGAAGCTATGGGACGGAGCGATTCCTTTTTGGGGAATTGCTTACTTATCTCTGCGCGTAAAAGCAAGGACAAGTGTAATGACTGCAATGATAACCATGCTATAGGAAAACAGGTTTTCATATGTAACCATTTCACCACCTCCTTTATCAGGAGAGGTAATCCGTCCGCCGTTGTGTGGTGTCCCTTCCGGGCCTTGCGGCCAGTCCCATCTTATCATACGGAAATGGAATATGCAAGCCGCGCGGAACAAATAATTTCCTTTGTTTCCCCGATTCTCCCTTTTAGAAGAGAACCGGGGCGTTTTTATACCTTAAACTGATTAAAATAATCGTAAAGCGGGATCAGCGTCTGAAAGAAGTTCCGGACCCGGACCGCCAGCTCCGGGGTGAATAAATTGTCCCCCGGCTCCTCATCGATGACGCAGCCGATCTGCCCCTTCCAGGCAAAGAAGGGCGCCAAGTCCGGATTGTCCGTGAGCTTCGGGCGCTTATAGCATTCGGCGGAAACAGGGAGCCCGGTCTTTTCTTCCGTAGAGCGGATCAGGGACAGAAATTCTTCCGGCCGGTCCGTGATCCGTTTCCGAAAGTCCTCCATGGAGGCTGTCCGGGGATGCCAGAGGAAGAAGCCGTAGGAAACTCCCTCAGGACGGATTTCAAAGTACAGGCAGGGATTTTCCGCCCACCACTCCACATCCTGCCGAATGCAGATCCAGAGGCTCTCCTTGTAGGGATCCGGGTGGTGGAGCCGGGCGTCCCGGTAGATTCGGCTGACTTTCAAAAGGTTGCCGCTTTTATTGAGAAAGGGCTGGAAAAGCTCTGTCCCCAGGGCCTTCATCGGCTCATAAAGGCTCTTCACATACTGGCTTTTGTGCTCCATAAACCAGTCCCGATTGTTGTTCATCCGGATGCCCCAGAGGAAATCAAAGGTTTCCGGTGTAAAACCTGTAAACATTGTTTTGCCTCTCTTTATTAAATAAACTCTTTGTGTGCCGGAAGGCGGGTCTTATAGATGACCTTTCCCCGCTCTTTCTCCTTGCAGGGAGGGTCTGGGATTTGAATGGAATAGCGCTCAAAGGCGTTCACAATGGTGGTTCCCATGTATTCAATCTCCCGGGGGCGGTTGCAGCCGTAGGTGGTGTGGACATGACCGTGGATCAGGAAGGGCGGATGGTACTGCTCCAGCAGCTCCCGCAGTGCGGCGAAGCCCCAGTGGGCGGGGTCACTGTCATCTCCCAGCCCCTCCGGCGGCGCATGGGTCACGATGATATCGATGCCATGGAGCTTCCGGAGCTTGGGCTGTACCTTCTGGATCCGGCGGCGCATTTCTGGCTCCGTGTACTGATGGCTGCCGGGACGGTATTTCCGACAGCCCCCCAGACCCAAAATCCGCAGGCCGTTGTAGGTGACTACCTGACCATCAATACAGTCGCAGCCCTCCGGGGGGCGCTGGACGTAGCCGCCGTCATGATTCCCGTGGACGTACAGCACGGGGCACCGGGCCATGGTAACAAGGAAGCTCAGATAGTTGGAGTTCAGGTCGCCGCAGGCCAGAATCAAATCATATTCCTTCAGCCGGCCGGGCTGGTAGTAGTCCCACAGGGCAGGACATTCCTGATCGGAAACACACAAAATGTTCACTGAAAGTAGGTCTCCTTTTCTGCCGGAAGGGCATCTCTGTATATTCCCAGCTCCCGGACCGTGGCCTTGGAGACGGGCAGGATATCTTCGTAGGCGGGAATCTCGCCGATGATGTTGCCGCAGAGCCAGTCCATGTGCAGCACCTGGGAAGGAGTAAAATGGCTGGTGCCGTCGTTTTTGACTGAGCCGTCCTGGGCCACGATTTTCCGGAAGAAGGGGTCGATGCTGCCATCCGACAGCCCCCGCTTCAAAATGGCGGTCAGCTGACGCAGGCCCTCCGGGAGCTTATCGGACACCGTGACGTCAATCACACCACTGTCCATGCCCAGCCAGTAGTTCAGGGCTGTCTCACCCGTCTCCTTCTTCCAACCGCCGATCAGGATGCTGCGGATGGCGAATTCGTAGAACTTGCCCCAGGACCAGATGGGGGTCGCCAGGGGGACCATTTCCCCCCGGTCATTGGCAAGGTAGGTGCCGTAATTGCAGAAATCCAGATACATTTTCGACTGGACGGGGGCATCCCGGTTGGAGATGACCCGGATGCCGTCGGCCAGGAAGTCCGCCTGGGGGGTACCCGGCAGGCAGGACCAGCGCAGCTCGATCTGGGCCCGGGGGTTCGTCAGCAGGGCGCCCAGGGCAAAGGCGTTGATGGAGGCGGGCACACCAAAGATGGGATAGGAGGCAATGTAGCCAATCCGGTCCGTTCCTGCCATGGCCCCCGCCACGGCGCCGGTGATGAACTTTGCTTCAAAAATCCGGCCGTAATAGGTGCGGATGCTGGAATAGGGCTTATCCACGGAGCAGTTCAGGAACCGGACCTTGGGATATTTTACGGCGGCCTTCAGGGTAGCGCGAATGAGCGGGGGTGCGGTGGTGAAGATCACCTGAGCTCCCTCAGCAACGGCCTGCTCGATGAGGGTTTCCGCCAGATCCGGGGTGGAGGCACCGAAATAGCTGCGCACCTGGATCCTGTCGCCAAAGACCTCCTCAATATGTTTTCGCCCGTTTTCATGGCCCATGACCCAGGCGCTTTCCGATGCCTGGAGCTGGTGGACAAAGGCCACCGTCAGGAAATCCGTGCGGTCCAGGAACCGGCTTAAAAAGCTCACATCCTCCTTCGCCGCCTTGGTCTCCACCTTCACGGCGTCTCCCTTGGTGGTGGTCACAATATCCTTCCAAAGGGCGGCTACGCTTTTCTTCAGCAGGTCGGCGGAGAGTTGACCCAGATCCTGAAAGGGGTACAGCTCCAGCCACAGAAGCAGGGCCTCCTCGGGGAGAATGTCCTGATCCCGGGCGCTCACGGCGAAGAAGGCATCCCGGAAGTAGTGGAAGTAGGCGCTGAAGGTCCGCTTTTCCGCGTCGGTCCAGGGGTCCCCCATTTTCTTGCCCAGATGGGTCAGAAGCTTTGCGTAGTCCCCGGGGCGGCGGAACTGAACGCAGTACAGCTTGGAGGTCTTGTAAAAGTCAATAAATTCGTAATAGGCCCGGATTCTGGGATCGTCAGACTGGGGCGGCAGGATCCGCTTGACATTGCCGGGGATCCCGGGGCAGCCGAAGTGCCGCAGCACGCTGACCCGCTTATTTCCCTCCTGGACATAGAAGCTGCCCAGATACTCATAGCAGAGGATGGGGTCGGTGATCCCCGTGTCACCCAAGTGGGCGGCGCAGAGGTTCACCCACTTGATGGCAAATTCGGATTTGGAATCCAGCAGGGGGTGGAAGCTGGCGGAGAAGGCGGTGATCCGTCCGGCGGATTTCACGCCCACGATCCGCTCCGCGGGGATCTCTACCAGTCCCACGTCCACGATGGATTCGGTGCCTCCCTCCGGCAGGATATCGTCCAGCACCGCTGGATAGGGAGTTTTCCCGGCCATCAAAAGCTCCCGGTATTCTTTCTGCCCCTTGTGCAGGGCGTGAATATATTCATCAGTTGCCATCGTAATGTTGTCCATAGCAGCCTCCTGAAAAAGCATGGTAAGGTGTCCCCATTTCCATCTGCGGGAAAGAGGGGTACAAAGCTATTGTACCATATTTTTGTAAGTTTGCAACAAAAGCAGTGGAGAATTATTGGCCGAAAAACCTGTAAAAATGGATATTTTGACAGAATTTCCGGATTTCCCAAGGCGTTCCGGGCCATCGTAAGAAAATCTTAATGGGGCGGATGGCTTGCTTTTCTTAAGGATAAATAGTACAATGGGCAAAATAAGCTTACAAAGGAGGAACCCCGATGCCGAATCAAGAAAACGCCGTCACCGACTACGCCCAGCAGATCCTGCAGCAGGTCCGCAAGGCCGTGGTGGGAAAGGACGCGGTGCTCCTTTGGGTGCTGGCCGCTATCCTGGCCAGGGGCCATATCCTGCTGGAGGACATTCCCGGAGTGGGAAAGACCACCATGGCCCTGGCCTTTTCCAAGGTTCTGGACCTACAGTGGAACCGGGTGCAGTTTACGCCGGACGTGCTGCCCTCCGATGTGACGGGGTACTCTGTCCCTGACAAGGATGGGGGAATGCGCTATCAGCCGGGGGCGGTGATCTGCAATCTGTTCCTGGCGGACGAATTAAACCGGGCCACCTCCCGGACCCAGTCCGCCCTGCTGGAGGCCATGGAGGAAGGTCAGGTCACGGTGGACGGGATCAGCCATCCCCTGCCCCGGCCCTTTACGGTGATCGCCACTCAGAACCCCACGGGGGCGGCGGGCACCTCCCTGCTCCCGGACAGCCAGATGGACCGGTTTATGGTGCGGCTGAGCCTGGGCTATCCCAGTCTCAAGGATGAGGCCGCCATGGTGCTGACCCGGCAGGGAGCAAACCCTTTGCAGGCTCTCACGGCCCTGATGACCCGGGAAGACCTAGTGCGGATCCAGGACCATGTGGAAAAAACCTACTTAAGTGAAAGTGTGGTACAGTACATCGTGGGCTTGATCAGCGCCACCAGAGTCAACGACAATATTCTCAGGGGTGCCAGCCCCCGGGCGACTTTGTCCGTCACGGCCATGGCCAAGGCGGTAGCCTGCCTCCGGGGCCGGGATTTCGTGACCCCCGGGGATGTGAAGGAGGTCTTCACCCACACTGTGGCCCACCGGCTCCTGCTGTCCCCCAGGGCGGAGGCCCAGGGAAAGCAGCCGGAGAGCATTTTGCAGGAAATCCTGGCCGTGACCCCCACCCCCAAGCTGCGCTGATATGGCGGGACACAGAATGGTTTACGCCGCGGCCCTGCTGTGCTGCGGGATGCTGTATGTGGCCTATGGCGGGTGGCTCTCCGGGATCACCATAGCCGTGATTTTGGGTCTTCCCCTGCTGTCTCTGCTGCTGAGCCTGCCGGGGATGGCCACCTTTCGGCTGGAAATCCGGGGCGTGGAAGCGCTGACCATGGGGCAAACCGGAGAGCTGTGGCTGGTTGGCAGCACGACCTTCCCCATCCTGCCCTTCCGGGGAAGATTGAAGCTCCAGTCCTGCCTCACCGGGGAAACCCTTTCCTACTCGCCGGAAACGGGGCTGCCCACCACCCACTGCGGCGGCTACCGGATCATGGCGGAGAAAGCCCGGGTCTGCGATTATCTGGGGCTATTCTCCTTCCCCATCCGGCAGCGGGAACCCAAACGGTTTCTGGTCCGCCCAAAGCCTCTGCCAGTGAAGAATGTGCCGGATCCCAGCTGCTTTGTCCCCAAGGTCTGGAAGCCCAAATTTGGCGGAGGCTACGGGGAAAATCACGAGCTTCGGCTCTACCGTCCCGGTGACAGCCTGAACCAGGTTCACTGGAAGCTGTCCGCCAAAACCGGCAAGCTGACCATCCGGGAGCCTATGGAGCCTCTGCGGGGGCGCTTGCTTCTGACCATGACCCTCAGCGGCACCCGGTCGGAGCTGGACCGGAAATTCGGGAGACTAAAGTGGCTGGGCACCTATCTGACGGACCGGGAGCTGCCCTTTGAGCTGGAGGTCCTCACCGGCGAAGGGATTCAGGACTTCCGGATTGCAGAGCGAAGGGAGTTGGAGAAGGCCCTGGACACCCTGCTGTGCGCTCCGGCAGCGGTATCCGGCTCCATTCGGGATCGGACTTTCGCCGCCTCCTGGCAGTACCACATTGGAGGAAGCCCCGATGAAAGCTGACAAGATTTTGACGGCGGTCATCGCCTTTGTCCTTGCCATGGTGCTGGCTCTGGGAGCGGTGGGATGCCTGGTCACGGCCTTTGACCTGCGGCTGGAAAGTTTTAAAAACGTGATATTCTGGTGCGCCCTGGGGGCTTTTCTCTGCAGCCTTTTCTTTTCCTTCCGGCACGGCCTTCTTCCGGCGGCGGTGGCGGGGGCAATATGGATCGGCTACCAGTGGCGGCTGGGCGCGTTTGGCCAGGCGCTGTGGCAGCTGATCTACCGGATCACCCACGTCTATAACCAGGCTTACCACTGGGGCGTGATCCAGATGGTGGACACCCCATGGGACGCCGGGACGGCGGATCTGCCCATGATCACCCTGGGTCTCCTTCTCACAGCGGCAGTTGCCTGGACGGTATGCCGAAAAAAGAGCGGGGCCCTCCCGGTGTGCCTTTCTTTGATCCCGCTGCTGCTGTGCGTGGTGGTGACGGACACGGTCCCATCGGAACCCTACCTGTATCTGCTGCTTTTGGGGCAGATTCTGCTGACTCTGACGGGAGGCGCCCGGCGGGAAAATCAGGGGAACCGGATGACACTGTACGCAGCGCTGCCGGTGATCCTGGCCCTGGGGACGCTGTTTCTGGCGATTCCGAAGGAAGGCTATGTGAGCCATGCCGACGACCTCCGGGAACGGATGTCCTCCTGGTTCCACCCCCTGCCCCAGAAGGGCGTGGATGTACTGGAATCGATGACAGTGACATTCCAAACCGCCCAGCCGGAGACGGTGGATCTGGCCAGCCTGGGAAGACGCCGGGACAGCCAGGCGGAAGTGATGTCGGTGACGGCGGAAAATGGCGGGGCCCTGTACCTGCGGGGACAGGACTATGATGTCTACGATGGCACCTCCTGGCGCATTTCCCCCAACCGGGTGGAGGCCTTCGGGTGTGAGGGCGTGAATCTGGGCTATGTGGTGGTGCAGACCCGCCAGGAGGAGAAAAGCCTGTATCTTCCCTACTACCCCAGGGATGCTCTGAGCCTGATCGGGGGAAAATATGAAAACCTTCGCATTGCCAAAGAGTATTCCTTTGTCCGCTACGGCCTGCCCGAGGGCTGGCAGGAAAAGGCGGAGGGCACCCGTAAAGCAGGCAGCGGGAATTACCTGGCCCTGCCGGAAGACACGGAGGCTGCCGCCCGGGAACTGCTGGCCCCCATTCTGGAAGGGAAGATCACCCGGACGGAAAGGGCCCAGGCAATCGCGGATTACGTCCGGCAGTCGGCCTCCTACAGCCGGGACACAGGCCCCATGGACCCGGATGCCGGGGATTTTGCCCTGTGGTTTTTGCGGGAAGGAGAAACGGGCTACTGCGTCCACTTCGCCACAGCGGTCACAGTGCTGCTCCGGGCGGCGGGGATGGAAGCCCGGTACGTCAGCGGCTATATGAAGCCGGTGCGGGCGGGAGAAACGGAAACGTTTACCGGAGAAAACGCCCATGCCTGGGCGGAATACTATGCGCCGGGGCTGGACACCTGGGTGATTCTGGAGGCCACCCCCGCTGAGGGTCTGCCCTCCGGCGGGCCGGAAAGTCAGGAAACCCAGCCTGCTCCGGAAACCCTTTCCCCCGTGACGGAGGCACCGGAATCCCAGCCCCAGCCCACCGTTCAGGCCCAGCCTGCGGAGAACACATCGGAAGTGCCCACGATTCCGGAGCCCCAGGAACCGCCGGAGGGAAGAAAGCCCCTGCCTGTCTGGATTGGGAGAACCGTGACAGTTCTGCTGATCCTGGCTCTCAGTTGGGGAACGCTGGAGGGGCAGCGGTCCGCGCGGCTGGGTCTGCGCCGGTGGAAGCAGCGCCATTGCGATCCCAACCGGATGGCTCTGCATCTGTGGCGGGAGATGGAGCAGGTGGCAAAGCTGCTCCGTCAGTCGCCCCCGGAAGAGTTGAAGGCCCTGGCACTGAAAGCGAAATTCAGCCAGCACACCCTGACGGATGGGGAACTGGAAGCCTTTACCCGGTGGCTGATTCAGGGGAAATCCGCGCTGAAAGGGAAACCCGCTTATCTGCGGCTCCTGTACCGGTATGTGTTCGCGGAAATTTGAAAGGAAACTGTGTATGGAAGAAAAATTGATAGCCGCCTGGATGGCCGCCCGGGAAAAAGCAGCGGCCCTGGGCGTCCGGCTGCGCCCGATTGCCCGGGAAGAGATGATGAAGGCCGCCCACCGGAGCCTCACCGGGAGCCGCCTCAGCGACGGTTTCGCCCAGCTGCGGGAGGAAGGGCACCTGGAATGGAGTTTGGAAGCGTTGGCGGTGGACAAGCGGTTTACGGCGCTGTTTTCCGACGAAGAAGCCAATGAGGCGTTGACCCGGCTGCTGGAGGCGGGGTACACATTTTAGTGAATAGTGAAAAGTGAATAGTGAATAAGTAAGGAGCGGCGGAAATACCGAAAATCTGTATTTCCGCCGCAGTAATTATAGGGGTGACTGCTTGATCTTTGCGTACCGTCTTGGGTACTGCTTCAGCGTGGGCGCAACCTTGCGTAAAATAATGATGGCATGGCTGGTGCCGTCAATGGGGAACTCTTTCACAGCTTCCAGCCTTAAGCCCAGCTGCCGGATGGCGTTTTTGCACTCGGCAAGCTCTTCTTTGGCCGCCGCCCCTTTCAGGGCCAATACCGCCCCGCCTACCTTCACATAGGGGGCAGTCAGTTCCAGGAGGATATTCAGCCGTGCCACTGCCCGGGAGGTGGCGAAGTCATACTGTTCCCGGCGCTGGGCCACCGCTTCCTCGGCTCTGGCCGTGACGCACTCCGCCTGGATGCCCAGGGTGGGAAGGACGGTTTCCAGCCACTTCATCCGCTTACCCAGAGAGTCCAGCAGGGTGATCTTTGCCTCCGGGCAGGCAATGGCCAGGGGCACCCCGGGGAAGCCTGCGCCGCAGCCTACGTCGATGAGGCGTTTTCCCTTTAGGTCGGCGCAGCACAGCACCGTCAGACTGTCCAGCAGGTGGAGCCTGGCTACGGCGGTGTCCTCTGTAATGGCAGTCAGATTCATGACCTCGTTCTGCTTGACCACCGCTTTTCCGAAGGCGCAGAGGGTGTCCATCTGCGTCTCAGAAAGGGTCAGGCCCAACTGGGTCAGGCCCTCAGTCAGTGTGTTTTTCATGGGTTTACCTCGCGTTGACGATCCCGCTCAGGTCGATCTGGTTTTCGTCATAAGGGTCGAAGGGAGATTCGATCTCACTGATGGAGGGCAGCACTACAGTCTGGATGTGCCAGTTTACCAGCAGGTCGCAGACCTCTCCGTAGGATTTTAGCCCGGAGGCAACACCGCTGGTTTTCAGATAGGTGTCGTTTACGGAGTCGGCAAAGTTTGTGGCGGCCTTGTCCTGCTTGGCGTTAAAGAAGGTGTCATAGGTGCTTAAGTCCCGCTGGAGGCTATCGCTGACCCCGGCAATGAGCTGCTGGAGGGCTGTGGTGGAAGCTTCGGTCCGGACGCTGGCCAGGGCGGTATAGCAGTAACGGTAGGCCATGAAGTAGGCGCTGTACTGGAAGGAAACGTCGGAGTGGACACTGCAGGCGAGAAACGCGGCAAAGTTGGCGTCCCGCTCCGTGGCAATGCACATCCGGTGGGCCATTTCGTGACACATGGTAAAGGGCAGGGTCACATCGGGGATCTGGGGATTGACGCAGGCCTCCCCGGTCAGGCCGAAGGTGACACCGGTGATGCCCATGGAACTGTACATATCCGCCCAGCCCAGCTCCTTGACAGGCAGCCGGGAACCGGCGAAAACGGGGTAGTGGTGCTTGTAGGTCAGGGTTTCGAAGCCCTCTCCGGCCCGCTCCGCCAGGACGTCAAACGCCTCGAAGCTGACGTTGCCGCTATCGTCCCGGCTGACCTTTTCGGCAAGATCATTGGCCTTGTCCCGGTAGTATTCCGCCGCCTCCGTCAGCTCTTCCAATGTGTAGCTGGCAGTTTCCAGACGCATATCGTCAGCCAGGGGACCAGCGTAATAGTTCAGGCCCCACATCAGAGTATGGAGCATATAGATCCCGGAAAAGACTGCCAGTACCCAGCCCAGCCACTGGACGGGGTTCCATTTCAGCACGATCATCAGCACCAGGCTGCACAGGATCAGCGCCCCCAGGGCCACGGCCAGAAGCTGCCAGATGGGAAAGGACACCGCTGACGACCACTGGGCCAGCATCCCCTCCCAGGTGCGGATCACATAGGGATAGACCATATCCACCAGTGTGGAAAACCGTTCGCCAAACTTAAGCAGCACAAAGGTGATGGCGCCAAAGATAGCGGCGGTAAGGTAGCCAAACCAATATTTCAAAGGAAAACCCTCCCTGGAAACTCAAAATAGTATCATCCAATGGGTATAAGGATAGACTATTTTAGTATAACACATTTTTCCCCGGTTGTCTGCCCCTTATTTTTTAATTTTTTGTGAGGAATCGGCCGGAACTGTCAGGTAGAAAGATTGCGGATTAGCCCGTGCCAGGAAAAAGCGGCCTGCCATAGCAGACCGCTCAGAGTGTCAAAAAAGTCTCC
>DLAP01000043.1 GCA_002493965.1 Clostridiales bacterium UBA7044 | reverse complement strand
ACTTTTAATAGTTAGTCTTTCTTGTAAAAATATTTATCCACAATCCTTCCGCTCCATTGGAGCAGTCAGAATTATGAAACGAAAATTAGTCACTGAACTTCTCCAAGTTGTGGCACGCCACGAAATGGCCGGAGGAAACCTCTTTAAATTCGGGCATGGTCTCGGAGCAGGCGTCAGTTGCGTAGGGGCAGCGGGTCCGGAAGGGACAGCCGGAGGGGGCGTTTAAGGGGCTGGGAATATCGCCGTGGAGGACGATACGCTTATTCTCTCTGGCCTTCTTGGGATCCGGCAGCGGCACTGCGGACATGAGGCACTTGGTATAAGGATGGAGAGGATGGTCGTAGATCTCCTTGGCGTCTGCCATTTCCACCATCTTGCCCAGGTACATAACGGCGATCCGGTCGGAAATATGACGAACCACCAGCAGGTCATGGGCAATGAACAGATAGGTCAGACCCATCTGATCCTGTAGCTCATCAAACATATTGATGACCTGGGCCTGGATGGAAACGTCCAGGGCGGAGACGGGCTCATCACACACAACAAACTCAGGCCGCATCGCCAAGGCTCTTGCGATGCCGATTCTCTGGCGCTGGCCGCCGGAGAACTCATGCGCGTAACGGTTGGCGTGCTCGGAGTTCAGGCCTACCCGGCTCATCAGCTCCAGCACCCGTTCCTGGCGCTCCTTCTTGTCCTTGTAGAGCTTATGGACGTCCAAGGGCTCCCCAATGATATCCGACACGGTCATACGGGGGTTCAGGGAGGAATAGGGATCCTGGAACACCATGGCAGATTTCTTCCGGTATTCCAGAATATCCTCCTTGGTCTTAATCTGCTTGCCTTCAAACCAAATCTCACCATCGGTGGGCTTATACAGGTGGAGCAGGGTTCTGCCGACGGTGGTCTTGCCACAGCCGGACTCGCCAACCAGTCCCAGGGTTTCGCCCTTCCGGATAGCAAAGGATACGTCATCCACAGCCTTCAGGGGCTTGGTCTTAAACACGCCGGTGTTGATGGGGAAGTACTCCTTCAGATGCTTGACTTCCACCAGATTTTGCACTTCGCTCACGCCTCTTCACCGCCTTCCGCTGTTTGTTTCTCGTATTCCTCTTTTACATTGACCCAGCAGGCAGACATGTGATCGTCGTTGATGACCATTCGGTCACAGCGCTGACGCATACAGATCTTCATTGCCGCGTCGCACCGGGGAGCGAAGGGGCAGCCGGCGGGCATATTCAGCAGGTCGATGGGGGTGCCGGTGATGGGCTCCAGCCGGCTTCCATCGCTGTCCACCGTGGGGATAGAGCGCATCAGGCCCTTGGTATACTCGTGCTTGGGGTTGTAGAAAATCTCATCGGCAGTGCCCTGCTCACAGATGGAGCCGGCGTACATGACGATGACCTCGTCGCACATCTGGGCCACCACGCCCAGGTCGTGGGTGATCATGATGATGGCCATACCCAGTTCCTTTTGGAGGGACTGCATCAGTTCCAGGATCTGGGCCTGAATAGTCACGTCCAGAGCGGTGGTAGGCTCGTCGGCAATCAGGATATCCGGCTCACAGGCCAGCGCCATGGCGATCATTACACGCTGGCGCATACCGCCGGAAAACTCAAAGGGATACTGCTTCATCCGCTTTTCCGGCTCATTGACGTTCACCAGCCGAAGCATTTCCACCGCCCGGTCGTAGGCCTCCTTTTTATTCCGGTTGGTGTGCAGGGTAATCGCTTCCATCAGCTGATGGCCGATGGTATAGGTAGGGTTTAAGGAGGTCATGGGGTCCTGGAAGATAATGGAGATCTTATTGCCCCGGATGGTCTTCATGACCTTTTCTCCGGCGCCTACCAGCTCCTGACCGTTGAATTTAATGGAACCGGACACGATTTTACCGGTCTTTTCCAGAATCTGCATAATGGAGTAAGCGGTAACGGATTTACCGGAACCAGATTCTCCCACAATGCCCAGGACCTTTCCCTGGTCCAGGAAGAAGGAGACGCCGTTGACGGCCTTCACTTCGCCTGCGGGGGTAAAGAAAGAGGTATGCAGGTCACGAACTTCTAACATTGCCATAGCTGCTTTCCTCCTTAATTCTTCAGCTTGGGGTCAAAGGCATCCCGCAGGCCGTCACCGAACAGGTTCAGAGACAGGACGATCAGGCTGATCACCACAGCGGGAATGATCAGACGGTAGGCATAGGTATTGTAGCCGTTCAACGCGTCGGATGCCAAGGAACCCAGGGAGGGCATGGGAGCATTTACGCCCAGTCCTAAGAAGGACAAATAGCTTTCGGTGAAGATGGCATTGGGAATCTGCAAAGCAGTGGAGATAATGACCACGCTGATGCAGTTAGGCAGCAGGTGCTTGCGGATAATCCAGCCGGATTTCGCGCCAGTGGCCTGAGCGGCCAGCACATATTCCTGCTCCCGGAGGGACAGAATCTGGCCACGGATCATCCGGGCCATGGACACCCAGTACAGAAGGGCGAACACCAGGAAGAGACTGACCATATTGACGCCCAGTTTTTCCAGCGCCGTCCCCTCCAGCAGGGGTCCAAGGCTGACCTTCATGACAGAGGCCAGCAGAATGACCATCAGAGTATCGGGCAGGGAGTATATAATATCCACAATCCGCATGATGATGATATCCACCTTGCCACCTACATAGCCCGCAATGGAACCGATGGTCATGCCGATAATCAAAACGATGATACTGGCAAAGAAGCCGACGGCCAGAGAGATCCGGGTGCCATAAACCACACGAATGAAGTAGTCACGGCCCTGGGCATCGGTGCCGAAGATGTGGGGGAAGACCTTCTCCCCTGCCTCGATTTTCTTCTGCTCCGTGGTACCATACTGGAAGGGGGCCAGGTTATTATAAGAGGGATCCATGGGCTTACCGGGGGTATTGCCCAGCATTTTATCATAGCGATATGGCCAGAAATAGGGCAGGATGATGGAAGCCAGGGCAATAATGATGATCAGGAACATACTGATGGCAGCAATCTTATTCTTCATCAGGCGCTTCATTCCATCCTTAAAGAAGGTGGTAGAGGGGCGCATCTGCACCATATATTCCTTTTCTTCATCCGTTGCCGGGATAAAATCATCCAGGTCCACATGCATGGAGAAAATTTTCTTTTTCATGTCTGCTCTCCTTACTCCAGGGTGATTCTGGGATCCACGACCTTATAGAGGATATCGCTGATCAGGTTCATAACGACGATCAGCGTTGCCAGGACGATGGTCGTACCCATAATCATAGGATAGTCACGGTTTGTGATGCTGCTGACGAAGTTGCGGCCGATACCAGGCACTGCAAATATCTGCTCCACCACCAGAGAACCGGTGACAATGTAAGCGAGCATGGGCCCAAAATAGGTAATGACCGGAATCAGGGAGTTCTTCAGGGCATGGCCGAAGATGATCTTGACACCGGAAACGCCCTTGGCCTTTGCGGTACGGATGTAGTCCTGACCCAGCACGTCCAGCATGGAGGAACGGGTCAGACGGGTGATGTATGCCATGGGGTACACGGACAATGTAATAATGGGAAGCACCAGGCCATCGGCAGTAGAGCCGTTGGCAGGAAAGATGGGCCAGCGCACGGCAAAGGCAAGAAGCAGCAGAGTACCTATGATAAAGGAAGGCATGGAAACGAAGGCAGTGGTGATGACCATAATCAACTTATCGATGATCTTGTTGCGCCGCAGGGCGGCAACCGCGCCCAGAACCACGCCGAAGGCAAGAGCAATGAAGGCGGCGATCAGGCCCAGCTTTGCGGAGGTTTTCATGCCGTCTGCAATGACATCAATGACCATACGGCCTCTGAGCTTTACAGAAGGACCGAAATCCAGATGGAATACCACGTCCTTCAGGTAAGTGACATACTGTTCCATCAGAGGCTTATCATAGCCATACTTTGCCTCCAGGGCAGCCTGAGCAGCTTCCGAGATGGCCTTCTCTCCCATGAACGGGCCGCCAGGGACGGCTCTCATGACAAAGAACGTTACCGTAATGACGACCCACACTGTCAGGATGGCCAGGGCAATCCGTTTCAGTATGTACATCAGCGTTTTTGCGTTCATTTACTTTCTTCCTTTCCAAAGGAGTATCATGCTGTTTTTGTAAAAACAGCATGAAGCGGGATCCCGCTTCCATTGTCTATGTATTCTCCCCTCGGCTCCGTCCATGGGCGCTTGGGACGCTCTTTTGACCCATTCAAAGGAAAAAGCACGCAGCAAGGTTCGGAAATATTAAGAGAATTATACACCACAGGGAAATAATTTTCAACGCACTAAGTTTCCTAATAATTTAGCAGAATGAAGCGTCATTTTGTGACTTTTGTGCATGAACAACCGTCCATGGTCAGTGAACATTTCCAGATGCTTGCAATTTTTCATTTTCTTTATACAATTCCTGCCAGAATTCGTTCTGAAAACCACTTTCTAAGCCAGCTTTCCTGTTACTTTTCGAAGCATCTGTGCAAGATTCGGGTCTAGAAATTTCAAAAAGAAACTGCTTGACAGGCATCTATTTCAATGCTATAATAGCCTGCGTGGCAGCCAGGTGGGTTGCCGCACTATGGGCCTTTAGCTCAGTTGGTCAGAGCCTCCGGCTCATAACCGGATCGTCCCGGGTTCAAGTCCCTGAAGGCCCACCAGATAACACAGGTCTTCACCTTTTAAATAAAAGATACAGGGGTATAGCTCAATTGGTAGAGCGGCGGTCTCCAAAACCGTAGGCTCAGGGTTCAAGTCCTTGTGCCCCTGCCAAAAAATTCCGAACGCAAATGCGTTCGGAATTTTTTTATTGTATGAAGGAAACCGCCCAGGACAAATTCCCTGGGTCGGTGGTTACAGACTTTCCAGAAACCGCTTCACTTCCCGCCGGTTTTTGAGAATAACCGTTTCCGCGTGTCTCGTCCGGGCCAGCATATCATAATTCTGCTTCCGATTCTCCTGGTTAAAGTTCCAGATCCATTTGATAAATTCCCAGTCAAACCGTTCCGGGCATCCTTGGCCCATGTCCGGGCGCACCTTGCCGTAGCCTGTCACGACCCGATGAAGTACGCCTCGAAGACACGCCCACCGGGGAAAATCTAGGTAAATCACGGTATCGCACCTTTCTAAGCGCTTTGGCAGGGTGCGCCGGAAGTTTCCGTCCATAATCCAGCGGCTTTCCTGCAAGACCGCTTCCAGCTTTTCGTCAAATTCTTCCTTGGTGTAATTCTCCCAACCCGGCTTCCACCAGAGCTGATCCAGATGGATCACCGGAAGCTGTAATTTCTCGCCCATGGCGCGGGCCAAAGTGGACTTACCGCTGCCGGAGCAACCGATAATCAAAATTCGTTCCATAACGCCTCCTTATCCTTTTGTGACAGAAAAACAGGTCTGCGAACCATGCGCAGACCTGTTCCTTTCTCAATACCTTACTATATTAGTACGCAACGCCCCAGTAAACCATCTTGGTAGCGGGCTTGCCGCAGCAGGGGCAGGTATCTGCCAGATGCTCTTGGGCGAAGGGAATGCAGCGGGAGGACATGCCGGCCACTTCCTTCATCTTCATTTCGCACTCCACGTCGCCGCACCACATGGTCTTGACGTAGCCGCCGTTCTTCTCCTGAAGCTCCTTGGCTTCCTCCAGGGTATGGGCGGTGAAGATGTGTTCGTCCAGGTTCTTCTTGGCCCGGTCGTACATCTGCTGCTGAACAACCTCCAGCTGCTCCTTCACCGCGTTTTCCAGGTCTTCCAGCTTCACGACCACCTTTTCCCGATCCGTCCGACGAACCAGAACGCACTGGTCGTTCTCCAGATCCCGGGGGCCGCACTCCACCCGCAGGGGCACACCCTTCATTTCGTATTCGGCGCACTTCCAGCCCATGGAGTTGTCGGAGTCGTCCAGCTTGGTACGGAAACCTGCCGCAATCAGCCGGTCCTTCAAGCCGTCTGCCGCTTCCAGAACACCGGGCTTATGCTGGGCCACAGGCAGGATGACCACCTGCACCGGAGCGATCTTGGGAGGCAGCACCAGGCCGTTATTGTCGCCATGGGTCATAATAATGCCGCCGATAAGCCGGGTGGAAACGCCCCAGGAGGTCTGATGGGGATTGACCCGCTGGTTATTCTTATCCGTGAAGGTGATGTCGAATGCCTTGGCGAAGCCATCACCAAAATAGTGGGAGGTGCCGGCCTGCAATGCCTTCCGGTCATGCATCATGCACTCGATGGTATAGGTGGCCTCGGCGCCGTTGAACTTCTCCTTGTCGGTCTTCTGGCCCCGGGTGACAGGCATGGCCAGCACGTTCTCGCAGAAGTCGGCGTAAATATTCAGCATCTGCTCGGTGAAGGCCTTGGCTTCCTCGGCAGTAGCATGCATGGTATGGCCTTCCTGCCACAGAAATTCCCGATGCCGCAGGAAGGGACGGGAGGTCTTCTCCCAGCGAAGCACGCTGCACCACTGGTTGTACTTCATGGGCAGGTCCCGGTGGGACTGAATGACTTGGGCGAAATGCTCACAGAAGAGAGTTTCAGAGGTGGGACGGATGGCGTACCGCTCCTCCAGCTTGTCATTGCCGCCCATAGTGACCCAGGCGCACTCCGGAGCGAAGCCCTCCACATGATCCTTTTCCTTTTGCAGCAGGCTCTCGGGAATCAGCATGGGCATATAGACGTTTTCCACGCCCACCTTCTTAAATTCCGCATCCAGAATGTGCTGCATATTTTCCCAAATGGCATAGCCATAGGGCCGGTAAACAAAGATTCCCTTAATGGAAGAATAGTCGATCAGCTGTGCCTTTTTGCACACATCGGTAAACCATTGGGTAAAGTCAACCTCCATGTCGGTGATCTGCTCTACCTTCTTCTCTTTTGCCATAGTTTTCATCCTCTCAGGTATCATTTCTTTACCTATTATAGCACTGCTGTCAAGGGGTTGCAATGAAATTTGAATTGCCTTTTCTCCTCTTTTTTGTTATACTAAAGAAAAAGAAATTCCATTTGAAAGCGGAGGTATTTCCATGAAATCCATCCGGGAAATCTATAAAATCGGGAAAGGTCCCTCTTCTTCTCACACTATGGGGCCGGAACGGGCCGCCCTGGGCTTCCTGCGCCGCTACCCCCAGGCAACCTCTTTTCAGGTCACGCTGTACGGCTCCTTAAGTAAAACCGGTGTGGGGCACGGCACCGACCGGGTTCTTCTAAATACCCTGGGGGCAGACCGGACCCGTGTGGTCTTCTCCCAGGAAAGCTGGGAGGGAATGCACCCCAACACCATGGACTTTTCCGCCTATGCGGATGGCTTAGAGATCGGCCATCTCCGGGTGGAATCCATCGGCGGCGGGGATATCCGGATCCCCGGGGAACCGGATGCGAAAGAAACCGAGGATGTTTACATCGAGCACTCCTTTGCGGAAATCGCCGACTTCTGCAAGTGGCGCTATATTGGCACCCTCAGCGACTATGTGGAATTGAACGAGGGGGAGGAGATCTGGGACTTCCTCCAGGAGGTCTGGCAGACCATGAAAGCTGCAATTTCCGCGGGCCTCAGCAAAACCGGGGTCCTCCCCGGAGGCCTGAACGTCCAGCGCAAAGCCAAATACCTCTATGAGCAGGTTCCGGAAAACAATATCCCCGCCCTGAAAGAGTTTCAGATGATTGCCGCCTATGCCTATGCCGTGGCCGAGGAAAACGCGGACAACGGCACAGTGGTGACGGCCCCCACCTGCGGCGCCTGCGGCGTTCTGCCTGCGGTTCTGAAATACGCTCAGGACACCCGGGGCTTTACGGACCGGGAGATTTTACGGGGCCTTGCCACTGCCGGGATCATCGGCAACCTGACCAAGCAGAACGCCTCCATTTCCGGGGCGGAATGCGGCTGTCAGGCGGAGATTGGCACAGCCTGTTCCATGGCCGCCGCTGCCCTGGCGGAGCTATATCAGCAGAATCTGGACCAGGTGGAATACGCTGCCGAGGTGGCCATGGAGCATCACCTTGGTCTGACCTGCGACCCCATCTGCGGGCTGGTGCAGATTCCCTGCATCGAGCGCAATGCCGTGGCCGCCGTCCGGGCTATGAACGCCTGCAATTTAAGCTACTTCCTCACCGGCTCCCGAAACATCAGCTACGACATGGTATGCCGGGCCATGCGGGAAACCGGTGTCAACCTGGACCACCGCTTTCGGGAAACCAGCGAAGGCGGCCTTGCCAAGCTTTACAACCGGAAAAAAGGGTAATTTTCAGGAGCCACCTCCGGCGGGGAGATGGCTCCTTTTTTATACCATATTGCTTTCTGTCACAGGTGCGCCCTCTCAGTCACAGTGGTGCTCCACGCAGCGAATGAAAATGACTATGGCTGCCGGTGGCAGCCATAGTCATTTTCATTTGCCGTGCCCATTCTCCCTTTGGGAGCGCCAAGTGAGTTTACTGCTCTATTCCGCCGTTCTTTCCCAATTCCCGGTAGGTCCCGAGGGTCAGGAACACCGCCACCAGGAAGGTCAGCCCGTCCGAAAGGGGCATGGAGTACAGCACCCCGTCCAATCCAAAAATCCGTGGCAGCAGCATAGGTGGCGTTGGCAATAAAAATCTGGTCCACAATGTTATACAGCGCCCCCACCAGCAGAGAAATCACGCAGGGTACCGCGTATTTTGCCATCAGCTTTCCCACGCGCTCGGTGGCAAGATACTGACTGGATTCTTTCATATTTTCATAACCTCCTCTGATCTCGAATACGCAAAAAATGCGTAAGCCCAGGAAGTCCGGACTTACGCATTTTGCGGCTCGACCGTGTTATTTTAACCCCTTTCCCCGGGTTTTTCAAGTGGCAAAATCGCAGAATAATCCTCCCC
>DLAP01000053.1 GCA_002493965.1 Clostridiales bacterium UBA7044 | reverse complement strand
GGAAGCGTCGATCATAACGGAGGTAAAGCCGCCGTCAATGCAGGACTTGCAGGTCTCAAAGTCGGGGCCGTGGTCCAGATGCAGAACGATGGGGATTTCGGGGCACTCGATGACAGCAGCCTCAACCAGCTTCACCAGGTAAGTATGGTTGGCATAGGCACGGGCGCCCTTGGAAACCTGCAGAATGACAGGAGCCTTCTCCTCGCGGCAGGCCTCGGTGATGCCCTGCACGATTTCCATGTTGTTGACGTTGAAAGCGCCGATGGCGTAGCCGCCGTCGTAAGCCTTCTTGAACATCTCAGTAGAAGTAACAAGAGCCATTGGTATCAATCCTTTCTTAAATAGCAGGCGGAAAGCCCGCTTTTTGGATGAGACTATTATAGCACATTTTTCTTTAATTTCAATAATAATATTTGCCATTTCCCCGGAAACGTGCTATAATTTGATTTGATAGGGTTTGTTTTGGCAAGTCCCACAAATCCGTATAAAAATATCTAATATTTATTGGAGGTAATACCCATGTCCGAAAAGACTCTTGTCGGTTCTCTGATTATTGGTCAGTCCGGCGGCCCTTCTTCCGTCATCAACTGCTCTGCCTACGGTGTCATCAAGACCGGCCTGGAGAACGAAAATATCACCACCGTCTATGGTGCCTTCCACGGCATCAAGGGTGTACTGAATGATCAGCTCATGATCATGGATGAGGAAGATCCCGCAGAACTGGAGCGTATGCTCTACACCCCCTCCTCCGCCCTGGGCTCCTGCCGGTATAAGATTGCCGATCCCGACGTGGACGACACCGATTACAAGCGGATCCTGGAGATCTTCAAGAAGTACAATGTCCGCTACTTCTTCTACAACGGCGGCAATGACTCCATGGACACCTGCAACAAGATCAGCAAGTACATGAACAAGGTTGGCTACGAGTGCCGTGTTATGGGCGTACCCAAGACCATTGACAACGACCTGGCCGGTACCGACCACTGCCCCGGCTTCGCCTCCGCCGCAAAGTACATTGCCACCTCCTTCATGGAAGTCTCCCGGGACAGCCAGGTGTATGACACCGGCATGGTAACAGTGGTGGAGTGCATGGGTCGTCATGCCGGCTGGCTGACTGCCGCTGCCGCCTGCGCAGGTGTCAAGGGCGACGGTCCGGACCTCATCTACCTGCCCGAGCGGGACTTCAGCATGGATCAGTTCATTGCCGATGTCAAGCGGGTCTGGAATGAGAAGAAGAACTGCCTGGTTGCCGTTTCCGAGGGCATTCACTACGCCGACGGCACCTTTGTGTCCGAGGCTAAGACCTCCGGCACTGACGGCTTCGGCCACGCTCAGCTGGGCGGTCTGGCTGCCCGTCTGACGGACATCATCAAAAACGAGCTGGGCTGTAAGGTCCGTCCCATCGAGCTGAGCCTGCTGCAGCGCTGCGCCGCGCACTGCGCCTCCGGCACTGACATTGCCGAGTCCTTCATGTCCGGTAAGGTGGCCGTGGAATCCGCCGTGGCCGGTATCACCGACAAGATGGTTGGCTTCAAGTGCACCCGGGACGAAAACGGCTACAAGTGCGAGCCCGAACTGTTCGATCTGACGCTGGTTGCCAACACCGAGAAGAAGGTGCCTCTGGAGTGGATTAACGAGGCTGGCAACGGCGTGAACCAGGGCTTCCTGGATTACTGCATGCCGCTGATCCAGGGTGAGACCGGCATGGTCAAGGAAGACGGCCTGCCCCGGTTTGTGAAGCTGAAGCGGATCTTCGCGAAGTAAGGTCTTCTCATAAGAATTTTGGAGGCAGGATCGATTGGATCCTGCCTCTCTTCATATAGGATATTCCGGCTTGCTCACAGGGCGGGTTCAGGGGTCATTCCCATCAAAAAGCGGAAAAGCAACCACAGGTTGCCGAAATGTAAACTGCTTGCGGTTTACTTTTCCTGTGATTTTGATTATAAATGGAGGCAGAAGATAAAATGAGCTTACCCGAAAAGCTTGCGTCTCTGAGAAAGCAGAAGGGACTGACACAGCAGAATCTGGCGGAAACGTTGAACGTATCCCGCCAGGCCGTATCCCGATGGGAAGTCGGTGCGGCAGTCCCCACTACGGATAACCTGAGAGTATTGAGCGAGCTATACAGCGTGTCGGTTGACTACCTGCTCAGTGACAATGCAACGGAGTCCTTAAAAAGTGCGAAAGTGCAGATTATTCTATGTTCTTTGCTGTTGTGCAAAATGGTATTAGTTTTTTGGACAGCAACGGTCACAATACCCCCGAAAATGGCCGTATCGTTTACCAAGTTTGCGGTTCAACTTTGCCCCATGAATTAGTTGCAACTACGTCTGGTACGATAGATACACGAGTTACCGCTATAGGCTCTATGAGCGCATCATCGCTAGCAACTTATCTGTTAGCTTCTTTTGATCTTCTGGAACCATATGCTGGTGTCATGGTTGCTGCAACTACTATATATAGCATAATGCATAGTGGTACGCCCTGCGAATATGTCGATATCACTGAATACAAATACTTCGTTCACGATTATTCGTTGAATCAGTCGCAGAACTGCTTCCATACCTATATCGTATGTTACAACATCACATCAACTGGGGCAAGACAAGTCGTAAATGCACAATGGAAATGCTCTCAAGTTATTCTTTGATCCACATGTGAAAGGATTTTTCCATGAAAAAGGTAAATCTGTGGATCAAACGTTCTTTTCCGCTTGACGGAATATTCGACTTTTTTGTCGGACTTTTACTCCCTGTAGCATATCTTGTGATAATCCCAGCTTCAAACAGAATCGACCAAAAAATAACGCTATGCGGTATTTTTCTTTTCCTGATTTTCGGATATTCTTTACAATTTCTTATAAAAAGGAAAACTCAGAGGGGTACTACATCGGCATCAGCGTGGATGCCATTAGGAATGTTGGTTTCTTCGTTATTCTGCGGGCTATTCAACTTAATTCCAATTCGCTATTGCTTTATGGCTGTTGGCGTAAGCGCATTGTTTTTGCTCTTTCACTATTTGCTGAGTATGCATCTTTAGTCATACTGTCAAGATAAGCGGCGGGCCACATCCCTCTCTAGTATCTTGGTAGGCGAAAATACTCCCAGCCGAAAAATCTCGGCTGGGAGTATGATTTTTGTACATATATTGTAAGCGCAGAATAATCGCCCAGTAGCACCCAAAATGGCAGGCCTCGTGTTTTAGGCCTGCCGTTTGTATGTGCTAAACGGATACAAACCCGCCTTTATCTTTCAAGCCCCACCTCTCCGTAGGAAGAGGTGGGGCTTCGTCATCCAATACCTTACACCAGCGCAGCGGTGATAATGGCCATCTTGTAGACCTCGTCGGCGTTGCAGCCACGGGACAAGTCATTGATAGGCGCTGCCAAACCCTGGAGAATGGGGCCGTAGGCTTCATACCCGCCCAGCCGCTGAGCGATCTTGTAGCCGATGTTGCCAGCCTCGATGGTGGGGAAGATGAAGGTGTTGGCATAGCCCGCTACGGGAGAGCCGGGGAACTTGAGCTGACCGACCTCGGGAGCAACGGCAGCGTCAAACTGCATCTCGCCGTCGATAGCCAACTCGGGGGCCATTTCCTTGGCAACAGCGGTGGCGTCGTGGCTCAGCTTCACGGTGCCGCCCTTGCCGGAACCGTTGGTGGAGAAGCTCAGCATGGCGACCTTGGGATCGATGCCGAAGACCTTGGCAGTCTTGGCGGTCTCAATGGCAACCTCCGCCAGCTTCTGGGCAGCAGTCAGGGTCACGTTGCCCTCCTTATCCACGCTGTCCTCATAGCTCAGGTTGATGGCGCAGTCGCCCATAGCCAGCTTCTCTTCGCCCCGGACCAGGATGAAGCAGGAGGACACCAGATGAGCGCCCTTCTTGGTCTTCACGATCTGCAGAGCAGGACGGACGGTGTCGGCGGTGGAGTAGGTGGCGCCGCCCAGCAGAGAGTCGGCATAGCCCATCTTCACCAGCATGGTGCCGAAGTAGTTGCCCTTACTCAGAGCCTTGCGGCAGTCTTCCTCGGTCATCTTGCCCTTGCGCAGTTCTACCATCTTGGCAACCATCTCGTCCATACCCTCATAGGTAGCAGGATCCAGGATTTCCACGCCCTCAATGTTGAAGCCGCCCTTTGCAGCATTGGCCTTCACTTCCTCCACGTTGCCGATGAGGATGGGAGTCAAGAAACCGCCCTCCACCAGGCGGGAAGTCGCTTCCAGAATACGGGCATCATGGCCCTCGGTAAAGACAATCTTCCGGGGATTTGCCTTCAGTGTTTCGATCATAGCGTCAAACATGGGAATCATTCCTCCATTTATCGGGTGTATACCCGTTTTTTTACAGAATGATTATACCGCAGATTTTTTCCCGGCGCAACCCTTTTTTCCGGGTTTCCCAAGATTTTGCGGAAAACGCCGCTTTTCATCCAGCAGGGATCCTTTCCCCGCTTTTGGGGATTGTGCTAAATATTATTTCAAAAAGCAGGAAATATCTCTTGCATTTTGGTGAAAATTCCTTTATAATAGTAAAAACTATGTCATGGGAGGCGACTGCCTTTGGGGGAAATCTTTGCGATCCTGTCCGGCAAGGGCGGAACCGGGAAAACCTCCGTCTGTGCCGGTATCGCCACTGCCCTGGCCGAGCAGGGGCTCCGGATCCTGTGCGTTGACTGTGACGTAGGTCTTCGGAATCTGGATATCTCCCTGGGATTTTCCGACAGCAGCGCTCTCTCTTTTCTGGATGTGTGCGAAGGGGACTACCGCCTGGAGGACGCGCCCCGGCACCCGGCCTATCCCAATCTGTTTTTTCTCACCGCCCCTATGAACCGCGCCACAGAGTCCATTGATCTGCCGTCTTTTTCCTCCATGCTCCGCCGGGCCAAGGGAATGTTCGACTTCATTTTCCTGGACGCGCCTGCCGGTGTGGACGCCGGTTTCCGTCTGGCTGCCACTCCTGGGGAACGGTTCCTGCTCGTCACCGGTGCCGGTCCTGCTGCCATCCGGGACGCCGCGAGAGTGGCTGATCTGCTGGAGCTGATGGGCAAGCAGGATGTCCGGCTGATCGTCAACCGGGTCCGGAAGGATATGCTGAAAACCGTCCGCCTTACCATTGACGATGTGATGGACACCGCCGGGCTCCCCCTGACAGGCATTGTGCCGGAAGACCCTCAGGTGACTCTGTCCGCCTCCTTCGGACGTCCCCTGCTCCAATACGCCCAGAGCAGCCCCGCCGCGAAGAGCTTTCGCAGGATCGCAAACCGTGTCCAAGGCTTCCATGAACCCATTATTTTCCGCTAAACTATAGGAAATCCTGAATCCATCGTCTGCGGCCGATGCCGGATCTTTTGCCCCAATCGTGCAGTTTGAAAAATGGGAAATACACAAAATATTCCCTCATTTTCCAAACTTTCGATTGCGCCAACATCTCTCGCCATCCGCTCTTGCCAATTGATTCAGCGCTTCCCAAAACGATATGTCATCCCGATACATGAAAAAAGGAGTGATTGCTGTGAATATCGCATTTTTGGCTCATGATAAGAAGAAGGAATTGATGGTCCAGTTCTGCACCGCTTACAAGAGCGTGCTGACGAAACACAGCCTGTATGCCACCGCTACCACCGGCCGTCTGATTGCCGACAGCACCGGTCTGCCCATTACCTTACTGCTCTCCCACAAGCAGGGCGGCCATCAGCAGATCAACGCCCGCATTGCTTATAATGAAATTGACCTGGTGCTTCTCTTCACTGATCCCAACACCACGGACCCCTGGGACGACAGCCAGATGGTAGAGACCATCCGCCACTGCGACAAGCACAATGTTCCCATTGCCACCAACCTGGCCAGCGCGGAAATGCTCATTATGGGGCTCCAGCGGGGCGACCTGGATTGGCGGGAAATGCTCCATTCCAAGTCCCGGTATTAACCTTTCATTCCCAATTCATTGCCGCCCAGCCGGTTGGCGGGGCGGCTTTTTGTTCTGCATAGAATCAAGATAAAGGAGTTTATTTATGGATATCATCAAGCCCCGGACTCTGTCCGGCTTTATGGAACTGCTGCCTGGCAAGCAGCTTCGCTTTGAAAAAATGATGGAGATCCTCCGGACCACCTACGCCTCCTATGGTTTCGCCCCTCTGGACACCCCTGTCATCGAGGATGCCCAGATTCTCCTCGCCAAGGGCGGCGGCGAGACGGAAAAGCAGATCTACCGCTTCCAGAAGGGGGACAGCGACCTGGCCCTTCGGTTCGATCTGACAGTGCCCCTTGCTAAATATGTGGCCCTGCACTACAGCGACCTGGCTTTCCCCTTCCGTCGGTATCAGATCAGCAAGGTCTACCGGGGCGAGCGTGCCCAGCGGGGCCGGTTCCGGGAATTCTACCAGGCAGACATCGACATCATCGGCGATGGCAAGCTGGACATCCTGAACGAGGCGGAGATTCCCGCCATCATCTATAAGGTGTTTAAGGGCTTCGGCCTGAGCCGGTTCCAGATCCGGGTAAACAACCGGAAGATTCTGAACGGCTTCTATGATATGCTGGGCCTGATGGAGAAGAGCGGCGATATCATGCGTACCGTGGACAAACTGGATAAGATCGGGAAAGAAAAAGTCCGCACCCTTCTGCTGGAGGACATCGGTCTCACAGAAGCTCAGGCTGACGATATTCTGAAATTCATCGCCATTTCCGGTGCCAATGGGGAGGTTCTCGCCGCTCTGGAGGGCTACACCGGGAAAAGCGAGCTGTTTGATCAGGGCCTTGCTGAGCTGAAGGCCGTCACCGCGAATCTGGCCGCTTTCGGCGTGCCGGAAGAAAACTTTGCCGTTGACCTGACTATCGCCCGGGGCCTGGACTACTACACCGGCACTGTGTACGAAACCACCCTGCTGGATCACCCGGAGATCGGCTCCGTTTGTTCCGGCGGCCGGTATGACAATCTGGCGGGGTATTATATTGACAAACCCCTGCCTGGTGTTGGCATTTCCATCGGTCTGACCAGGCTATTCTACGTTCTGGACGAACAAGGGCTTTTAAATCCCGCCCTGCCCAGTGCCCCGGCGGACGCCCTGGTGCTGCCCATGACCGAGGATCCCGCCCCGGCCATTGCTCTGGCGGAGGTCCTCCGCTGCACCGGCCTTCGGATCCAGCTCTACGGGGAACAGAAGAAGTTCAAGCAGAAAATGGCCTACGCCAATAAGTTGGGTGTCCCCTTCGCCGTGCTGTTAGGCGAGGACGAAATTACGGAAGGGAAATGTTCCGTAAAGAATATGGGCACCGGCGAGCAGGTGAAGCTCTCCCCTGCCGATGCCGCGGACTACATCCGCACTGCCCTGGAAGCCGGGAACTGCCCGGTGATTCTGGAGAAATGAGCATAATTCAAACTGGGCCATGGCAGATTTCCCTTTCCATGGCCCAGTTTTTATTCCTCCAACATATTTTTCAGCTTTCCCAAAGCCCTTTTCTCAATACGGGAGATATAGCTTCGGCTGATGCCCAGGATTTCCGCCACCTCCCGCTGCCGCTTGGCCGGACTTCCATCCAGTCCATACCGCAGTAAAATCACCTGCCGCTCCTGGTCCGTCAGGCAGGTATCAATGGCACGGCGCAGAAGCACTGTCATCTCCCTGGCGGACACCTGCTCCATGAGGTCCACGTCCTCGCTGACCACGTCCATCAACGCCAATGGCGCTCCATCGGCGCCGGTCTCAATGCTGTCAAAGAGGGAAACGTCCTGGGCGCTCTTTTTCTGGGACCGAAAATACATCAGAATCTCATTTGCTATGCTCTCCCCAAGGCGTTTTTGTGGCAGCATCGGCGTTCGGTTCGTTGTAGTCCACATCTCCGAAGTCTTCCAGGGGTTCTTCTTCGCCGCTATCCAGCTGGTCCGACCTGTCGGGGTACGCAATTTCCCCGGTCTCCGCTTCAAACAGCACCACATGGGCATTCTTCCCATCCCAGATCACCTTGCGCACCACGGTGCGGATGGCCGCCCGTTTTTCCTCCACGGACATCCCGTCCACGCTGGTCCGAAACATGGCCAGCATCTGCCGCAGCAGATCGAACTCTCCGTCGCTCAAGGCGTTGGCAGAGGTCAGGCTCTCCAGCTCCTGGATCCGGTGCTCCACCCCCCGATTGGTCCGCGTCAGCTCCTCGATCCGCTTCAGCACCCGGGGCTTTGCAATAGAATCCCCCACCATGGCCAGGGAGTCGATGAGACCATTGATGGTCTTTTCGTTCTCGGCATACTCCCCCTGGAGCGCTGCCAGCTGGCACGCATACTGCTCCCGGCTGCCCGTGTAAAACTGGCGGCTCTTTTCCAGTTGGGCGATGAAGACGCTGTCCTGCTCACTTAATTTTTTGATTTCCTCCAGGATGGCCTTGTCCAGCAAATTGCCGTTGGCATTGCGGCGGCTGCACCGCTGCCGCTTGCTCCGCTCCTTCATTCTGCACACATAGGTGTAAACAGGTTCTCCCTCCGCCGTTTTTCGCTTGGAGAGCTTCGGGTACATCCGCTCCCCGCAGGCGCAGTAAATCAGCCCCGTCAGCAGCGCTTCGTTGTTCCGGGGCTTGCGATAGGATTTGGATTTATTGCGCTCCAGGGATTCCTGGACCTGGATCCACTGTCTGGAGGGCACCAGGCCTGGGTGCTGTCCCAGGGCGATGATCCAGTCGCTCACCGGAAGCAGCACCGTGGTCTTTCCCTTTTCCTGATCGGTACGATTGTAGGCCATGATGCCACAGGTCCCGTTGAAGGCCTCTTTGGGAAAGCAAACATCCGCCTCCCGCTCCACAAAATACTGGTAGGCATTCTCGTCCGCCACCATATACACGGGATTCTGCAAAATGGCTTTGATGGAAAACCGAGTGAAGTCTTTCCCTTGCTTGGTCTTGACCCTGCGGCGCAGCAGCTCCGCCTCCACCGCCGTCAGGGAATCCGTCTCGGCGTACAGGTCAAAAATCATCTTGGGAATTTCCGCTTCCTCCGGAATGGGCACCAGGCGGAAGGATTTCCGGGTCTTGCCGTCCACCGTCACCTTACTGACCGCCTCGGATTGGAAGCCAATGGGCGCATTTCCACCCAGCCAGCGCCCGGTTTTTGCCAGCTCGTGCATATTGTCCCGGATCCGCTCGGCAATGGTCTCCCGCTCCAGCTGAGAGAACACGGAAATAATAAACATCATAGCCCGGCCCATAGGGGTGCTGGTGTCAAACTGCTCCCGGATAGACACGAAGGACACGTCCAGCTTGGTCAGCTCATCGATCAGGCCCGTAAAATCGTTGATATTACGGCTGATTCTGTCCAAGCGGTAGACGACGATGGCCCGGAACTCGTGAGCGCGCACCCGCTCCATCATTTTCTGGAAATCCGGCCGTTTCAGGTTCCCGCCGGAAAAGCCCTCATCTTCAAACACCACACACTTTTGGGCGTATTCTTCGCCAAACATATTTCGGACATATTCCTTGCACAGCTCCACCTGGTTGCCGATACTCTCGCCCTTGCCCGTGAACTTGGATTTCCGGGAATAAATCGCGATCCCGTCCAGATTCTTAGCCATGTTCTTTTTCCCTCCAATATGTTATGATCTTTTCCCAATCATATCATATCGTAGCGAGAAAAAACGAGGAAAACACGCAATATTACCCCTTGTAATTCATGCGCGACGCAAATGCTCAACCACAGGGTAAGCATAAAACCACCCCCGGCTTGCAAAGCAGGGCAGCAATATGAGACCATATCCCAAAAGTCAAATGCAGCCTTACGCCCGTTTACGACTGCACGAGTTGCAATGGAACCTTCTTACCTTGCTCTGTGTCTTTATTTCTCACAGGCTCCATCTTCTCTTTCGCTTTCTCCGGCGCACCGATCAGTCCGAACCGATAGTGCATTCCATTGATTCCCCGCTCTATACCATCCTCAGCTTCTTAAATCCCCAACTTCTTAAATCTTCAACTTCTTAACCGCCGCAATGTATAAATCAAGTAGCCAAATGTAATGAGGCTTGCGGTCAATTCAGCCAAAAAAGTTGCGCAGGCGGCTCCCTGCATTCCGAATCTCGGAATCAGCAGGTAATTCAGCCCAACATCCGTCAGGCAGGTGATTAAACTGCACACAGCATTCCCTTTGACTGCTTTTAATGCCGCAAGAACATTTACGCTTAAAGAGCGGAATGTCCCTGCGACGCAGTATCCCGCAATCAGGATTCTGAATGGTCCCACAGCGGCAAGGTACTGTTTCCCCGCAATTATCTGAATAATCCATGGTGCCCCCAGAATCAGACATAAGCTAATGAACAAGTTAAACAGCAGCATCCCGCTGAAGTTTTTTCTAAGCGTATCCTTCAGCCAGGCGCTGTTTTTATTATGGGCAATAATGTCCGGCACGACACAGATCACAACACTCTGGGGAATGAAGGTCAACGCATTGGGTATCAGCGTAGCGACCTTATAAATTGCAATTGTTTCGGCCGAAGCCATCAGCGCCGCAACCATCGACAGGTCAATTAAAAACAAAAAGCGGTTTAAGGTGCTGCTTACGTTATTCAAGACGCTATAGCGCCAAAGTTCTTTTTTCTGCAGGGAATCCAATTTTCCCCCATGAATTACCTCGTGCAAAGTCTTCCTCATCAACCAGCCAATCATAAACAGTGCAGCGAGAGAGGTCACATATTTTGCCGCAAATACGCCATTTATGCCCCGAATTGCTCCAATGCAGGTACCCAGAGAGGTAAAAATCGTCTGTGCTATCAGAAGTCTGGCATAGGTCTTGAAGCGCTTCTGACTTCTGAGAATAAGCATAAAAAGCTGATTCAAATACTCTATTAAAAGAAGCGGAAGATAGAGGTAAATGTATTTTTTTGCTTGCGCAATGGGCAAGTCCCGGTGCAGGAAGAGGACTGACAGCAACACAATGATTGCAAAATTGACCAGCATTCCGGCTTTGGCGCAGTACCGGTAGAAGCTGTTTTCCTCTGGCCGGCCCTGATTCTCCATGCCAAATTGCAGCGCTCCTACCGCCAGGCCAAAGCCTGTGAATAGAGCAGCATAGGAATACACATTCCCGGCATAGCTTAAAACGCCATATTGGTTCTGCACGAGCATTCTGGTCAAAACCATACTGCTCAGCATGGATATGATTTTATTGAAGACGCTGGCCGTAAAAACGTGCAGGATTCCCTTTTTCAGCTGCTGCCAAAGCTGGCGCAGTTCTTTTCCTATGGTGCCAGTCATGACAAATTGCCCATCCTTTTTGCCTCATCCCTTATTCATTGCTTACAGTCTCCAAAAGCGCAGCCCCGAAGCGGTCAGCTCCTCCAACGGATAAATGCTTTTTACATCCAGCAATATTTTCTCAGCTTCTTGCAGGTTGTTTTTATACATCTTCAGCAGTTGTTCCATGGCTATGGACTGATACGCACGATGGCCAACCACAACGATAATACAATCCGCCAGCGGCAGCTCCTCAAAGGGTGCCAATTCGATACCGTACATCTCCCGAACGGCATCCGGGTTTGCCCATTCGTCTGTAACGATAGGCTCGATTTGGTAGGTTCTCAGCCGGGTAATTAGGTCCGCGACCTTACTGTTTCGAATATCCGAGCAGTTCTCCTTAAATGTAAAACCCCAGATCAATACCGTTGCTCGTTTCAGGTCTTTCCGGGCAGCCAGCATTTCCTGGACCGCTCTGTCCGCGACATAAGAAGCCATGGCCTCATTTGTCTGTCGTCCATGAGACAGTACCGGCGTATCACAGTCCACCTTCTTTGCATACTCCAGCAAATAATAGGAGTCTTCTCCAACGCAGTGTCCGCCGACTAGGCCTGGCTGAAAATCCAGCGCATTCCACTTGGTTTTCATGGCGGTAAAAACCTCCTGGGCATCTATGTGGCTCTTGTCGCATATTTTGGAGCACTCATTCATAAACGCAATGTTGACATCGCGCTGACTGTTTTCCATCACCTTAGCCGCTTCTGCTGTTCGAATGCTGGAAACAAGACAGGTTCCGGCTTTCACGGCAATGTCGTAAACCTTTTGAATCTCCCCCGCAGATTCTTCGTCCATTCCCGAAACAATTTTGCGTATCGTGGAGAAGGTATGAACCGGATCCCCGGGATTAATCCGCTCAGGGCTGTATCCGATTTTCCAATGGACTCCACATTTCAGGCCGGAGGTCTGCTCGATCATGGGCGCGCACAGTTCTTCTGTGACCCCCGGATAAACCGTGGATTCAAAGACAACAATCGCACCCAGGGCAAGATGTTCACCCACCGTTCTGGAAGCCTCCATAAGGGCAGTGAAATCGGGGCTTCTATCCTCTGTAGTGGGCGTGGGAACCGCCACAATGATAAACTGAGCCTCTCTAAGCTTTGTAGGATCTGATGTAAATTCGACCGAGGCACTTTGGATTTCTTCCCCCACACTGTTCGTTGGATCAACTCCATTGCGGTAAGCTCTGATGTACTTTTCATCAATATCAAAACCGATGACCTGTACATGCTTTGAAAACTCCATTGCCACAGAGAGGCCCACATAGCCAAGGCCCACCACTGCCAGCTTTGTATTCCCGGAAATCAATGCTTGATAAACACTCCGAAGTCTCACCTGAACTTGCTCCTTCTACGCTATGCGTTTTCGAGGATCACTTTTGTAATGTGATACACGTCTTCTTCTTTGATGTATGGGTAGATTGGCAAACTGAGCACCGTCTTCACCGCGCGCATCGTCCCGGGGAACTCTCCGTCACTTCGTCCCATTCCCTGATATGGTTTTTGCCGATGAAGTGGAATCGGATAATAGATCATGGACGGGATCTCTCTTTTTTTCAGCTCCCGCTGCACTCTGTCCCTTGTTTCTGTATCTTTCAGCATAATGGTATACTGGGCCCAGCTGGAAGCATACCCTTCCGGAACGAAAGGCGTTCTCACAGCCGCCTTCAAACACTCCGTATACCATTTTGCCACCTGATTCACTGCTTGCAGTTCATACTGTTCAAATGCCTTCAGCTTCTCCAAAAGGATTGCCGCCTGTATGGTGTCCAGTCTGGAATTTACTCCAATTTCGCAATGCGCATGCTTGCTGCCCTTGGACCGTCCCTGCACTCTCAGCGAATACAGCCGATCTGCCATTTGGCTGTCGTCCGTAAAAATAGCTCCCCCATCGCCGTAACACCCCAGCGGTTTCGCCGGGAAGAACGATGTGGTTCCAATATCTCCAAAGGAGCAGGCTCTCTGATCCCCAATTCTGCCGCCAAAGCCCTGGGCAGCGTCCTCCAGAATCTTTAAATGATACCGCTCTGCAATCTGTCTGATATGGGGATAATCCGCCGGCAAGCCAAAAAGATCCACCGCGATGATTCCCTTGGGCGTGTATTTTCCCTCTAATAGGGTGCGCTGAATCGCTTCCTCCAGGGACTGGGGAAAGAGGTTAAAGGTTCTCTCGTGATAAGGTACAATAAGTGTAAGCGCTCAATAATCGCCCGG
>DLAP01000018.1:13746-19697 GCA_002493965.1 Clostridiales bacterium UBA7044 | reverse complement strand
TGCGCAACTTATTGTACCTTATCGCTCTCCCTTTGGGAGAGCTGGCAAAAATCTTTGATTTTTGACTGAGAGGGCACAAAAGGACCGGTTGCTTTTTTGCAACCGGTCTTTTTTTGCTTACTTCACCATTTCCTTAATTACTTTCAGGATAATGTCCAGTTGGTGGGCATCCAAATGCTTCAATTCTTCTGTGATTTCATTTAGCTTCAAAGGATTCTGGGAATCCATATCAAAAAAATCACTGGGCGTAACACCCAAGTAATCGCAGATATAAAATATACCTGTCAAAGACGGTAATGCTCTTCCCGATTCAATGGCGTTAATATATCCCGGATTCTGTCCAATAGAAAGACTCATATCCCTGGCAGATACGCCTTTCATTTCACGCAACTGGGTCAGTCGCCATGCAAAATCCTTTTCATTCATACGATCACCGCCCTAACATATTGTAACCTACATGAGGTTCAAAAATGCTAGATTTTGTCTACTAAGGATGTTGAAATATCGTTTCATATCTGATATACTAGTGAAAATATAGGTTTACAGCCTATATCATTCAATTCATCGCAGAGAAAAAGATCAGACACATATAGAAAAATCCCCCGTCTGATCTAAAATCAGGCGGGGGATTTTACGCTATTCAGGTCCCATTCCCTCTTAATTCGATAATCTGATCTCTCAGCACGGCGGCATATTCGTATTCCATCATCTTTGCCGCTTCCTTCATCTGCTTCTCCAGACGGGCAATCTCCTTCTCCTTTTCTGCCTTCGTCATCTTCACGCCGGTACGGCCCTTCCGTTCGGCAGTGGGAGAGGAAATCTCGATGAGATCCCGGACGGACTTAATGATGGTCTTGGGCACAATGCCGTGGGCCTGGTTAAAGGCGTCCTGAACACAGCGGCGGCGGGCCGTCTCGTCCATGGCCGCCCGCATGGAGGGCGTGACCACGTCGGCGTACATAATCACCTTACCCTCCGCGTTCCGGGCGGCACGGCCGATGGTCTGAATCAGACTGGTTTCACTGCGGAGGAAGCCCTCCTTGTCCGCATCCAGGATGGCAACCAGGCTCACCTCCGGCAGGTCCAGACCCTCCCGCAGCAGGTTAATGCCTACCAGCACGTCGAATTTCGCCATCCGCAGGTCCCGGATAATCTCCATCCGCTCCATGGCCCCGATGTCCGAGTGCATATAGCGCACCTTGATACCCGCCTTTTGCAGGTACACCGTCAGATCCTCCGCCATTTTCTTGGTCAGGGTCGTCACCAGCACCCGCTCATTTTTGGCGCTTCTCGCGTTGATCTCCCCGATCAGGTCGTCGATCTGCCCCTCAATGGGCCGGACCTCCACCTCCGGGTCTAATAGGCCCGTGGGACGGATCACCTGCTCCACCGTCTGGCCGGAACGGGTCTGCTCATACTCGCCCGGGGTGGCGGAGACGTAGATTACCTGGTTGATCTTCTGGTCAAACTCCGGGAAGGTCAGGGGGCGGTTGTCATAAGCCGAGGGCAGGCGGAAGCCGTAGTTCACCAGAGCGTCCTTCCGGCTCCGGTCTCCGGCGTACATGGCCCGGCACTGGGGCAGGGTCACATGACTTTCATCGATGAACATGAGAAAATCGTCGGGGAAATAGTCCAGCAGCGTGGTGGGGGGCGTCCCCGGCGCCCTGCCCTGGATCACCCGGGAGTAGTTCTCGATGCCGCTGCAAAAGCCGATTTCCGTCAGCATTTCCAGATCATAGGCTGTCCGCTGGGCAATCCGCTGAGCCTCAATCAGTTTATTGTTATCCCGGAAGAACTGAACCTGCTGGTCGCATTCCTTCTGAATCTCCAGCATAGCCCGGTGCAGCTTCTCCTTGGAAGCCACATAGTGGCTGGCGGGGTAGATTGCCACATGATCCACGAACCGTTCCGCAATGCCGGACACGGCGTTGATCTCGCTGATCCGGTCCACCTCGTCCCCGAAAAACTCCACCCGGATGGCTCTGCCCGTCCAGTAGGCGGGGTAGATTTCCAGCGTGTCCCCCCGGACCCGGAATTTGTTCCGGGAGAAGTCCAGATCGTTTCGCTCATACCGGATCTCCGTGAGCTTGCGCAGCACGTCATCCAAAGGGTATTCCTGGCCCACCCGGAGGGAAATCACCATGCTCTTATAGTCGATGGGGTCTCCCAGGCCGTACAGGCAGCTGACGGAAGACACCACGATCACGTCCCGCCGCTCAAACAGGGCGGAAGTGGCGCTGTGCCGGAGCCGGTCGATTTCCTCGTTGACGGAGGAATCCTTTTCGATATAGGTGTCCGTGTGGGCAATGTAAGCTTCCGGCTGGTAGTAGTCGTAATAGGAGACAAAATACTCCACCGCGTTGTGGGGAAAGAACTCCCGGAACTCGCTGCAAAGCTGGGCGGCCAATGTCTTATTGTGGGCCAGCACCAGGGTGGGCCGGTTCAGCTTTGCAATGACAGATGCCATGGTGAAGGTCTTACCAGAGCCGGTGACGCCCAGGAGCGTCTGCTCCCGCAGGCCCCAATTGACCCCGTTTACCAGGCCCTCGATGGCCTCCGGCTGGTCGCCGGAGGGCTTATAGTCCGAAACAAGCTGGAATTTGTCCATGGTTTTCTCCTTTGATACACGTGATACATCATGACCGTTCCGTCGTCATAAGGCACGAAACCGATAGCCGGACTGGGCCATGGAAACATAGTCCCCATCCGCCACCACGATATGGTCCACAAGCTGGATTTCCACCGCGCTGAGTGCGGCGGCCACCCGCTTTGTGGTCTCCACATCCTCCTCGGAGGGCAGGGCCACTCCGCTGGGGTGATTATGGCCCAGCACCACTGTGGTGGCGTTGGAAGCCAGGGCCGTCTCCACGATCTTCCGAACGGAAATACTGGCGGAATTGACGCTGCCCTCCCCGATCTCCTTACAGCACAGGACCTTGCATTTGGCGTCCAGGCACAGCAGAAATACCGTCTCCCGGGTTCTGGCAAAAAAGTATGGCACCAAATATTCCCCGCAGGCATCTAATGTGGTAAGGCACTGCACGAACCGGGCCGCGTCCACCTGGTAAAACCGGCCCAGCTGCGTCACCAATGTCAGCAGCGTGGCCGCATGATTGCTGATCCCCGGGATCTTTTTCAATTCCACGGGGCTTGCATCCAGCACCCGGGAAAGGCTGCCAAAATGCTCCAGCAGAGCATGGGCAATGGGATTGGTGTCTTTCTGGGGGATGGCGAAGAACAGCAGCAGCTCCAGGGCCTGAACATCCGTAAAATCATCCAGACCGTTTTCCAGGAACCGGTTCTTAAGCCTTTCTCTGTGTCCCTTGTGGGTTTCCTCCATACCATCACCTCACGAAAAATTTTCATGCCAAGTATTGGCACCACAATGAATGAAATCGCAAGATACATGAAAATTTTTGTGTGCATCTGCACCGGTTGCCCCGCAGGGGCGAGGTGCAGGCACTTAAATCCAATATTTACTGTGAATGCGTAGCTTTCATAGTAAATTATCCTTGCTATTTTCCGGGTTTGCCGTTAAAATAGAGGGGTCAGATCGAAATTTGTCGAAATCTGTCGAATTACGTGACTACCAAAAAATGTCCGGAAAGTTTTTTCCCATTCTGCGCAAGCTAGTTCCATCGAAAGGAGGGCGGCATCATGGCAGCAGATCAAAGAGAATACGCCCTGATCGAGCTGATCCCGGAACCGGCGTTCCTTGTTCGGGATGGCGTCGTTCAGGAAATGAACCAGGCCGCCCGGGCCCTGCCCCTGACGCAGGGGATGGAGATTATGGAGCTGCTTCTCACCGGTGGGGAGGAATATGATGCCTTTACCGGAGGGTGTCTGTCCCTGCAATTGAGCCTCGGGGATCAGCCCCGGGGAGCCTCCGTCACAAGGTTTGGGGACACCCATGTATTCCTGCTGGATCCCGAAGAAGAGGATGAAGCCCTTCGTGCCCTGGCTCTGGCCGCCCGGGAGCTCAGGCAGCCCCTGAGCAATCTGATTGCCATTTCGGATCTCCTGCTCCCCCATCTCCTCTCCAAAACCGAAAGCGCCAATCGGGAGTGGATGGCCCGGCTGAGCCGGGGGCTGTATCAGATGGAAAAAATCATCGGCAATATGTCTGACGCCGGCATCTCCCAGGTTTTGTTTCAGCCGGAAATACGGGATATCCCCTCCGTTTTCGAAGAAATTTTCGAAAAGGCGGCGGCCCTCCTGTCCGAAACCGGGGCAGTTCTCCGCTACACCGGCCTGAACAAAAAAATTTGCGGTCTCCTGGACGCCCATCAGATGGAGCGGGCTGTATGGAACATTCTGTCCAACGCCCTGAAATTCAAAACCGACGGCTGTGAGATCCACGCCTCCCTGACCCAGCGGGGCCAATATCTCCGGCTGTGCATTCAGGACAACGGCCCCGGCGTGGAAGAAACCGTCCTGGGGTCCCTGTTCACCCGCTACCGGCGGCAGCCCGGCCCGGAGGACAGCCGCTATGGGCTGGGCCTGGGTATGGGCATTCTCCGTTCCGCGGCCATCTGCCACGGCGGCACCGTCCTCGTCGATCAGCCGGAAACCGGCGGCACCCGGGTCAGTCTGACCATAAAGATCCGGGAAAGCACCGATTCCATGGTGCGCACTCCCGGGATTCTCTTATCCGGCGGCCGGGACACGGCCCTCATTGAGCTGTCCCAATGCCTGCCTCTCAGCGTCTATGAAAAGGAATTGTAACTGCTGCCCTGCCTGACTTTCAGGCAGGGTTTTTCATCTTATTGCTCCAGGTAAGACTTCAAGTACTGTCCCGTATAGCTTTCCTTCACCCGGGCTACTTCCTCCGGAGTACCGGTAGCCACGATCTGGCCGCCGCCGTCTCCGCCTTCCGGACCCAGGTCGATGAGATAGTCCGCCGTCTTGATCACGTCCAGGTTGTGCTCGATGACCAGCACCGTATTCCCCGCGTCCACCAGCCGCTGCAATACCTCAATCAGCTTGTGCACATCGGCGGCATGGAGGCCGGTGGTAGGCTCGTCCAGAATATAGATGGTCTTCCCCGTTGCCACCCGGGACAGCTCCGTGGCCAGCTTCACCCGCTGGGCTTCGCCGCCGGACAGGGTTGTGCTGGACTGGCCCAGCTTTACATACCCCAGGCCCACTTCCACCAGAGCCTGGGCCTTCCGGCGGATCTTAGGCAGATTCTCAAAGAAATCCACTGCTTCCTCGGCGGTCATATCCAGCACCTGGGCGATATTTTTGCCCTTGTACTGTACCTCCAGGGTTTCCCGGTTGTACCGTGCCCCGTGGCAAACCTGGCAGGGCACATACACGTCCGCCAGGAAGTGCATTTCGATCTTCACCAGGCCGTCGCCGCAGCAGGCTTCACACCGGCCCCCCTTCACATTGAAGGAGAACCGTCCCGGGCCATAGCCCCGGGCCTTGGCGTCAGCGGTGGAGGAAAACAGATCCCGGATGTCGTTAAACAGCCCCGTATAGGTGGCCGGATTGGACCGGGGCGTTCTGCCAATGGGGCTTTGGTCGATGTCGATAACCTTATCCAGATTCTCAATGCCGGTAATGCCATCACAGGCCCCCGGCCTGGTCCTGGCATGGTTCAGCTTTCCCAGCAAGGTCTTATTCAGCACTTCGTTCACCAGACTGGACTTGCCAGAGCCGGAAACGCCGGTGATGCACACAAAGGAGCCCAGAGGGATGTCCACGTCGATATCTTTCAGATTGTTTTCCCTGGCTCCCTGGATGGTGAGTTTCTTCCCGTTCCCCGTCCGGCGGGCAGAGGGCACGGGAATTTTCTTCACCCCGGAAAGATACTGACCGGTGACGGATTTTTCACAGTTCAGGATGTCCTGTAAGGTGCCGGAGGCCACGATTTCGCCGCCGTGGCTCCCCGCCCCGGGGCCTACGTCCACAATATAGTCCGCCGCCCGCATGGTGTCCTCGTCGTG
>DLAP01000018.1:0-13454 GCA_002493965.1 Clostridiales bacterium UBA7044 | reverse complement strand
GTGTCCTCGTCGTGCTCCACCACGATCAGGGTGTTGCCCAGGTCCCGCAGATGCTTGAGCGTTGCCAGCAGCTTATCGTTGTCCCGCTGGTGCAGGCCGATGGATGGCTCGTCCAGAATATACAGCACCCCCATCAGGGAGGAACCGATCTGGGTTGCCAGCCGGATGCGCTGGCTTTCGCCGCCGGACAGGGTGCCGGAGGCCCGGGAGAGGGTCAGATAACTCAGTCCCACGTCCGACAGGAACTGGAGCCGGGACTTGATCTCCTTGACGATCTGCTCGGCGACCATGGCCATATTGCCTTCCAGCTGAAGATTTTTCATAAATTCCAGGCCGTCCCGGACGCTCATGCGGCAGAAGTCCATAATGCCGATGCCGCCCACTGTCACCGCCCGGGCCATGTCCGACAGCCGGTCCCCGCCGCACTGGGGGCAGGGGGCGGTGGCCATGCACTCCTCCAGTTCCTTCCGGGCGGCATCGGACTGGGTCTCCTTATAGCGCCGGGTGATATTATTGAGAATCCCCTCGAAGGGCTGCTCCAGCACTCCCATGCCGTTTCCCCGGTTGTAGGTCATGTGCAGCTTTTCGCCCTTGGTGCCGTAGAGAATCACATCCATCACGTCTCTGCTCAGTTCTTTTACCGGCGTGGTCAGGGAGAAATGATACTTCTGGGACAGGGCTTCAAAATACATCCGGAAAATGGAATCCGTCCGGGCGCTCTGCCAGCCGGAAGCCTGAATGGCCCCGTCAAAGATGGACTTACTTTTGTCCGGGATTACCAGATCCTCGTCGGCAATCAGCCGGAAACCCAGGCCGGTACAGCTTGGGCAGGCCCCGCTGGGATTGTTGAAGGAGAACATCCGCGGTTCCAATTCTGTCAGACTGATGCCGCAGTCCTCGCAGGCATAGTTCTGGGAAAAGCTCAGCTCCTCCCCGCTGCCGGGCAGCTGGATGGTCACTAAGCCTCCGGAATGGGAGCAGGCCGTCTCAATGGAGTCCGTAAGCCGCCGGCGCAGGCCCTCTTTCAGTACCAGCCGGTCCACCACCAGGTCGATGGTGTGCTTTTTATTCTTCTCGCAAGCAATTTCCTCGGTCAGATCGTAGGCAATGCCGTCCACCCGGACCCGGGCAAAACCAGATTTCCGGGCGTCCTCGAAGACCTTCTTATGCTCGCCCTTCTTCCCCCGGATCACGGGAGACAGTATCAGAAACCTTGTGCCCTCCCCCATGGCTTCCACCCGGTCCACGATCTGGTCGATGGTCTGACGGCGGATTTCTTTCCCGCACTTGGGGCAGTGGGGAATGCCCACTCTGGCCCAGAGAAGCCGCAGGTAGTCATAGATCTCCGTCACCGTACCCACAGTGGAGCGGGGGTTTTTGGAGGTGGTCTTCTGGTCGATGGAAATGGCGGGAGACAGGCCGTCGATGGAATCCACGTCGGGCTTATCCATCTGGCCCAGAAACTGCCTTGCGTAGGAGGACAGGCTCTCCACATACCGCCGCTGTCCCTCGGCGTAAATGGTATCAAAAGCAAGACTGGATTTCCCGGAGCCGCTGAGGCCCGTAAAGACCACCAGTTTGTCCCGGGGAATGGTCAAACTCACGTTTTTCAGGTTATTTTCTCTGGCGCCCTGAATGCGGATGGTTTCGTTCATAGCTTACTCCTGTGACTGCCGGACACTCCCCCGGCAAAATTTTCTAGAGGATAGTATACCACAGAATTCCGAAAGGCACAAGTCTTTTTTGCAAACAAAATTTCGTTTTCTGCGTTTCCGATTGGAACAGTTTGTTTCGTCACAAATTGGCAAAATTACACCTGTTTTTTCCATGGAATTTATATCCTTCAACGGTTGCTTTTCTGGTGGGAGGAATGATATAATACCACTGTAACTGCCTCCGACTGCTTCGGAGATACATATAAAAAGAATATAAAGTGAGGTATTCATTCGATGATTGCGTACGGTGAAAAGATCCAGGTATTCTGCGGCAATTCCAATCCCAAGTTCGCGCAAACCATCTGCAATGAGTTAGGGATTCCCATGGGCAAGGCGGAAGTCAAGCACTTTGCCGATGGGGAAGCTTCTGTCTCCTTGGAAGAAACTGTCCGCGGCGCGGATGTGTTTCTGGTTCAGTCCACCTGCAAGCCCGTCAACGACCATCTCATGGAGCTGCTGGTCATGATCGATGCCTGCCGTCGGGCCTCCGCCGGCCGGATTACCGCCGTGATTCCCTATTTCGGCTACGCCCGTCAGGATCGGAAGGCCAAGTCCCGGGATCCCATCTCCGCGAAACTGGTCGCCAATATGCTCACCGCCGCCGGCGCTGACCGGATCCTGACCATGGATCTTCACGCCTCCCAGATTCAGGGCTTCTTCGACATTCCTCTGGACCATCTGCTGGGCAACGTGACCTTCGTTGATTACTTCCTGAAAAAATTCCCTGAGGACCAGTATAACCACGAAGACTTTGTGGTGGTGTCCCCCGACGTAGGCAGCGTGGGCCGTGCCCGGAACTTTGCCGCCAAGGTACACATGGGTCTGGCCATCGTGGATAAGCGCCGCCCCAAGGCCAATGTCTGCGAGGTCATGAACATCATCGGCGACGTGAAGGACAAGACCTGCATTCTGTATGACGACATGGTGGATACCGCCGGCTCCCTGTGCAACGCCGCCAAGGCTCTGGTAGAGATCGGCGGCGCCAAGGAGGTATACGCTTGCGCCACCCACGGCGTACTCTCCGGCCCCGCCTATGAGCGCCTGGAAGAAAGCCCCATTCAGGAAATGGTCTTCCTGAATACCATCCCCCAGCTGAATAACACCCCCAGCGGCAAGTGTAAGTTCCTGGATGTAGCCCCCGTCTTTGCCCGTGCCATCGAGCACATCCACGGCGCTACCTCCATCGCCGACCTGTTCTAAGCCGTGTTTGGGAAAACTTCCGGCGAAAGCTGGCTGATTGTGGGACTGGGGAACCCTGGGTCAGAATATGCACGCTCCCGGCACAATACCGGCTTCCGGTGTCTGGATCTTCTGGCGGAAACCCTGGGCTGCAAGGTAGAGAAACTGAAATTCCAGGGCCTGTACACCGTTGTCAGCTGGAAGGGCAAAAAGCTGTTCCTCTTAAAGCCCCAGACCTACATGAACCTGTCCGGCCGCAGTGTTTTGCAGCTGTCCGCCTATTTCCAAATCCCGCCCCAGAGGATCATCGTCCTCTTTGACGATATCTCCCTGCCGGTGGGACGGCTCCGGGTTCGGGGAGAAGGCTCCGCCGGCGGGCACAACGGCATCAAATCCATCATTGCCGAGTTGGGCAGCCAGGACTTTCCCCGGGTGAAAATCGGCGTAGGCGCGAAGCCAACCCCCGACTACGATCTGGCGGACTGGGTGCTGTCCTCCTTCTCCGCAAATGAAGAAAAGGCTCTGGCGGTTTCCCTGAAAAACGGCGCGGAAGCGGCTCTTGCCATCATCGAGGACGGCGTGCCGGAGGCCGCCAACCGGTATAACGGGTCCAAACCGTAAAGCAGTCAAATATTGTCACAAATCCACGGAAAGGGGGAGGAAAACCCCCTTTCCGCGTTGCCACGTTGCGTGGTTCAAGAGGTTACTTTATGGAAAATCTGCTCTCTGCGCTGAAAACCATTCCGGAATACACCGGTGCTTTGGACTGTCTGAAGCACAAGGAAAGCGTTGCCATCACCGGCATCGGACAAATCAACCGCAGTCATATGCTGGCCGGACTGAGCCGGGACTTAAATCGTCCTCTGGTGCTGCTGTGTCAGGATGATATGGCGGCAAAGCGGCTCCAGGAGGAGCTGAAATGCTTCCTGGACGGTACCGTAGTTCCCATTCTTCCCGGACGGGAGCTGACCTTCTATGACGCGGCGGTGGTCAGCCGGGCCTGGGAACAGAAGCGGCTGCGGCAGCTTTATGATCTGGCTGTGGGCAAAGCCGCCCTCCAAATCGTCACCTGGGAATCCCTGAGCCTGCGCACCATGCCAAGGGATGTTCTGATGCAAGCCGCCTTTACCCTGGAGGTGGGCAAGGAATACCCCATGGAGTCGCTGATCCAAAAGCTTACCGCTGCGGGCTACAGCCGCTGCGGCATGGTGGAGGGCAGCGGCCAGTTTGCCGTCCGGGGCGGAATCTTAGATATCTTCTCCCCTGCCGCCGATCAGCCCATCCGGGCGGAGTTCTTCGGAGACGAGCTGGACACCATGGGTTATTTCGATGTCACCACCCAGCGCCGCACTGATAACGGCGATTGCGTCACCATTCTGCCTGTCAGTGAGACCCTGCCCAGTCTTCACCCCGGTGGGGTCCAGGGCCTGTGCCGGGATATCGCCGCGCTGATTTCCCGTCAGAAGCGTCGGAAAAACGTGAATGAACCTCTCGTCACCACCCTGACCCGGGATCTGGAGAAATACGAAAACGGCCTGAATAATCCCGCCTCCGACCGGTATATGGCCCTTATTTACCCCCAAATGGCCACCGCCCTGGACTATTTCCCGAAAAATGCGGTTCTCGCCGTCTGCGACCACGCTGCCCTCCAGCGCACCGCCCGCAGCCGCACGGAGGAAATGGGGATGCAGCTGGACAGTATGCTGGGGGGAGGACTGGTAGCCGGAGAGCTGTGCGACTTTTGTTTCACCTGGGAGGATTTCTGCCACCGGCTTCAGGGCCGGACCACAGTCTACTTTGACGCCTTCGGCGGCGCCGCCTACCCGGAGGACTGCCCCCCAAGACAGCTCTACCCCATGACTGCCAAGCAGCTTCCCGGCTACGGCGGCAACTTAGACACCGCCGCCTCGGACCTGCAGCACTACCAGAAAATGGAGTTTGGCTCTCTGGTGCTCTGCGGCTCCCGGCACCGGGCAGAGCTGTTACAGCAGATGCTCCGGGAGAAGGGGCTGTCTGCGTTCCTGTGCATCCCCCTGACAACTCTGCCCGGGCCCGGGCAGATTCTCCTCAGCGACGGCACCCTGCCCTTCGGCATGGAGTACCCCATGTCAAGAATCGCGGTGCTCACCGAAGGCCAGCTTATGGCGAAAAGCGAGCCAAAAAAACGGGCGGCCAAAAAGGCTGGCGCCACCAACCGGCAGAAGCTGAACTCCTTTACCGACCTGACCCCCGGAGACCTGGTGGTTCACGAAAACTACGGCATTGGCCGCTTTGTCGCCATGGAGCAGATCAAGGTGGAGGGAGCCGTCAAGGATTACATCAAAATCGCCTATCAGGGCAGTGACACTCTCTTCGTTCCCGCCACCCAGCTGGACTTAGTCAGCAAATACATTGGCGGCGGTGGGGAGGACAGCAATGTCAAGCTGAACAAAATCGGTTCCGACGCCTGGCAGAAGACCAAGGCCAAGGCGAGAAAGGCCGCCAAGGACATGGCGGGAGAGCTGATCCAGCTTTACGCCGCCCGAAAGCGGCAGCCGGGCTACGCCTTCTCCGCTGATGCCCCCTGGCAGCAGGAGTTTGAGGACAACTTCCCCTACCCTGAAACCGACGACCAGCTGCGCTGCATTGCCGAGGTGAAGCGGGATATGGAGTCCCCCGCCCCTATGGACCGGCTGCTCTGCGGTGACGTGGGCTTCGGCAAGACGGAGGTTGCTCTCCGGGCGGTGATGAAGGCCGTTATGGACGGCAAGCAGGCAGCCATTCTGGTGCCCACCACGGTGCTGGCCCAGCAGCATTACCAGACCGCCGTAAGCCGGTTCCGGGGCTTCCCCGTAAACATCGACGTCCTCAGCCGGTTCCGCACCCCCAAAATGCAGCAGAAGACCCTGCGGGATATTGCCTCCGGCAACGTGGACCTGATCATCGGCACCCACAAGCTGCTGCAAAAGAGCGTCCAGTTTAAGGATCTGGGGCTGCTCATCATCGACGAGGAGCAGCGCTTCGGCGTCAGCCACAAGGAGCGTTTAAAGGAAATGTCCAAGGGCGTGGACGTGCTCACCCTGTCCGCCACCCCCATTCCCCGGACCCTCAACATGGCCCTGTCGGGCCTGCGGGATATGTCCACCATTGAGGAACCCCCCGCAGACCGTTATCCCGTCCAGACCTTCGTCATGGAGCATAACAACGCCGTCATTGACGACGCCATCCGTCGGGAGGTGGAGCGGGGGGGCCAGGTCTACTATCTCCACAACCGGACGGAGACCATCGACCAGTGCGCCAGCGCCCTGACGAAACGGATCCCCGGTCTGCGGGTAGGGATTGCCCACGGACAGATGGGAGAGGACGCCTTAAGCGACGTGATGCAGGCCATGGCCGAGGGGGAGATTCAGGTACTGGTGTGCACCACCATCATTGAGACCGGCCTGGACATTCCCAACGCCAACACCCTGATCATCGAAAACGCCGACCGGTTCGGCCTGAGCCAGCTCCACCAGCTGCGGGGCCGGGTAGGCCGGTCCACCCGCCACGCCTATGCCTACTTCACCTACCGCCCCGACAAGAACCTGACGGAAATTGCGGAAAAACGGCTTTCCGCTATCCGGGACTTTGCCGAATTTGGCTCCGGCTTCAAAATCGCCATGCGGGACCTGGAGATTCGGGGCGCAGGCAACCTCTTAGGCTCTGAGCAGTCCGGCCATATGTCCAGCGTGGGCTATGATATGTATTTAAAGTTATTGGACGAAGCGGTTCTGGAGGAGCGTGGAGAAGCCCCCAAGGCCCCGGACTGCACCGCCGATCTCACCATCACCGCCAACGTGGACAAGGATTACGTCTCCCGGGGCGAGGAGCGGATGGATCTGTACCGCCGGATGGCCGCTATCCGGTCCCAAGAGGACGCCGATGATCTGCTGGACGAGATTGTGGACCGGTACGGCGAGCCGCCTAAGGGCGTGCTGAACCTCATTGACATCGCCCTGCTCCGGGCCAGAGCCAAGGACGCCGGGGTCAAGGACATCCGTCAGAAGGCCGGAGATGTGCTGTTTACCCTTGTGAACCTGAACTTCGAGGCCGTCAGCGCCCTGTGTGCCGACCCGGACTACAAGACCCGGGTCACTTTCCTGGCAAATGTCAAGGAGCCCACCCTCCGGCTAAAGCTTGCCTCCGGGGTGGACAGCCTGAAGCAGAGCAAGGTGTTCATCGACCGGTACAGAAGCTGCTGTAATTGTTAATTTCCTGTGACATTCCTTGCATTTTCCCCATGTTATGATATAATGCAGGCAAGATTTTTTACCCCTTTCAAGGAGGTCACTATGTCAAAAGGTAAATTTTCCTCTCCCCGCCCTCATCGGCAGGAGGATCCGGAAATCAAACGTGTCTATCGTCAGATGACCGGTCAGGAGCCTATCCCGGATCCTGTTCCGGAATCCATTCCGGAGCCGATACAAAAGCCGAAGTCTCCGCCTTCCCAGAATTTAGGGGCGGAGACGGATATGGATCTGGACGCCCTGCTTTCCGGGCAGCAGCCCGAGGAACCGATAACGCCGCCCCCGATCCCTACCCCCTCTTCTCCCTCTCGCCAGATGCCCCGCCACCGGTTTTTCCCGGAGGAGGAGCCTATGGAGGAAGAGGAACTGCCCGTGGATGAGGAGCCGGAGGACGAGGATTCCTTCCTGAATAAGGCTTCCCGTTTCCTGGACAAGGCCATGGATTTCTGCACTCGAAACAAGAAGATCGTGCTGGTAAGCCTGTGCGCCCTGGCCCTTATCATCATTGTTGCCTTCATCGCTGTCTTTGCCGCCAGCACTGCCGATCCCTATGACCGGAAGATTCTGAGTAATGTCTATGTGGCCGGGGTCAATGTTGGAGGCATGACGAAAAAGGAAGCCGTAAATGTGGTTCGGCAGAGCGCTGACAGTAAGCTTGCCCGGACGTACATGGAAGTGGACCTGGCCGGCAGCGAGCTGAAGATCACCCCGGTGGACGCAGGTGTGAAGCTGGATGTGAAGGCCGCGGTGAATGCCGCCTACGACTATGGCCGGACCGGCACCAACGCGGAAAAGGAGCAGGCATACTTGACCTCCCTGTCGGAGAGCTACACCGTTTCCCTCTCCCCCTATTTGGATATCAACAAGCAAAAGATCCGGGAAGTCCTGGAGAATTTTGCCGCCAGCGCCGGCAGCACCCTGACCCAGACCCAGTATGGCCTGGAGGGCACCCAGCCGGAGCTGTCCGCCGATAAACTGGACAAGAATGCCCCCGGCCAAACCCTGGTCATCACCATGGGCACCCCCGGCGTCAAATTTGATACCGATGCCGTGCTGGATCAGATTCTTTCCGCCTATGGACGATTCCAATTTACCGTCACCGTGGAGGATGTGGAACCCACCGCCCTTCCGGATCCTCTGGACCTGGATGCGGTGTACCTGGAGTTTTACATTGCCCCCGTGGACGCCACGGTGGATATAGCCGCACACAAGACCATCCCTGCCTCCTACGGCTACGGTTTTGACGTGGAAAAGGCCAAGGCAATGGTTGCTCAGGCGGACTACGGCCAGGAGGTCCGGATTCCCATGGAGTACATCGAGCCGGAAGTCATGGATGACGAACTGCTGTACCGGGATATTCTGGGCGAGTATCAGACCTCATACAGCCGCAGTGAAAGCCGGATCCGAAACCTGGAACTGGCCTGCAAGGCCCTGGACGGCTTTGTTCTGGATCCTGGCAAGACCTTCTCCTTTAATGACGTGGTGGGCCAGCGCACCACCGGCAAGGGCTACCAGTATGCCTATGTGGGCAACGGCATTGAAGAGGAGTCGGTGCTGGGCGGCGGCATCAGCCAGGTGGCCTCTACCCTCTACTACTGCGCCCTGCTGTCTGATCTGAAAGTCACCACCCGCTATAACCACGATCACCCCATGTCCTACATCGACTACGGTCTGGACGCGGACGTGCAGTGGAACAGCCGGGATCTCAAATTCCAGAATACCACCAGCTACCCCATCACCATTCACGCGGAAGCCGCCGGGGGCTATGTGACAGTCCGGATTCTGGGCACCGACCTGCGGAGCTACTATGTACGCTTGGAAAGCCGGATCGAAAATACCTATGCGCCGGACACGAAGTATGAGGACTACAAGTATGATAATCCTGACGGCTACAAGGATGGGGATGTGCTCCAGGAGGGGCAGAACGGGTATCTGGTCAGAAGCTATCTGCTGAAATACGACCGCAACACCAATGAACTGCTCTCCCGGGACAAGATCACGGATTCCGAGTACAAATCTGTAGCTGAGATTGTCGCCCGGGTGGAAGAGGAACCCACCGAAGCGCCTACCCAGCCGCCTACGGAGCCCCCCACCCAGCCCACCACGGAAGCACCCAGCGAGGCCACTACCAAGCCCACCGAGAGCCAGTCCGACCCGTCGGAAGATGATCCCGTCGATCCCCCTGACGATCCCTCTAAGGAGGATGACCAGGGTTCTGAGGAGTAGACGAAGGTTGATCCTACGCTAGCCGCCCTCTCAGTCACGGTGCAAAAGCACCGTGACTGAGAGGGCGCACGTTGGTCTGTGAGAGCGCACGCCGGGCACTTCCGCCGTGCCTGCCTTTGGATAAGGAACACAACTCCTACACAAAAAGCAATCGCCCCGCATACGCGAGGCGATTGCTTTTATTCATGTGATTACAGGTGCAATACCCGATCCTTAATCTCCTGGGTTCTTCCCTGGTTCCAGAACTGGGTACCGATGTAGCCGCAGGTACGGCGGGCCACGTTCATCTTGTTCTGGTCGGTGTTGCCGCACTGGGGGCAGACCCAAATGAGCTTTCCGTCGTCGTCTTCCCGAATCTCAATCTCGCCGTCATAGCCGCAGACCTGGCAGTAGTCGGACTTGGTGTTCAGCTCGGCGTAAATGATGTTGTCGTAAATGAACTGCATCACTTCGAGCACCGCGTCGATGTTCTGCTGCATATTGGGCACCTCCACATAGGAGATGGCGCCGCCGGGAGACAGGTGCTGGAACTGGGCCTCGAAGCCCAGCTTGGTGAAGGCATCGATGGGCTCGGAAACATGGACATGGTAGGAGTTGGTGATATAGTTCTTGTCTGTAATGCCGGGGATAATGCCGAACCGATTCTGCAGGCACTTGGCAAACTTGTAGGTGGTGGACTCCAGAGGCGTTCCGTACAGGGAGAAGTCGATGTTGTGCTCCTTCTTCCACTTGGCGCAGCCCGCGTTCAGGGCGTCCATGATCTGCAAGGCGAAGGGGGTGGCCTCCGGATCGGTGTGGGACTTGCCGGTCATGTATTTGACGCACTCGTAAAGGCCCGCGTAGCCCAGAGAAATGGTGGAGTAGCCGTTATAAAGCAGCTTATCGATGGGTTCGCCCTTCTCAAGTCTCGCCAGAGCGCCGTACTGCCACAGGATGGGGGCTGCATCGGACAGGGTGCCCTTCAGCCGCTCATGGCGGCACAGCAGCGCCTGATGGCACAGCTCCATCCGCTCGTCGAAGATCTCCCAGAATTTCCTCACGTCCCGTCCGGAAGACAGGGCGATATCCGGCAGGTTCAGTGTTACCACGCCCTGGTTGAAGCGGCCGTAGTACTTATGCTTGCCCGGCTCATAATTTCCCGCGTTTGCGATATTGCCAATACCCGCATCGGTGAACCGGTCGGGCGTCAGGAAGGAACGGCAGCCCATGCAGACGTACACGTCGCCCTTTAATTCCAGCATCTTCTTTTCGCTGATATAGTCAGGCACCATCCGCTTGGCGGTGCACTGGGCAGCCAGCTTCGTCAGGTAGAAGTAGGGGGTGCCCTCCTTCACGTTGTCCTCTTCCAGAACGTAGATCAGCTTGGGGAAGGCAGGGGTGATCCACACGCCGCTCTCGTTCTTCACGCCCTCGTAGCGCTGGCGCAGGGTCTCCTCGATGATCATAGCCAGATCCTGCTTCTCCTGCTCGCTTCTGGCTTCGTTGAGGTACATGAAGACGGTGATAAAAGGCGCCTGGCCGTTGGTGGTCATGAGCGTCACCACCTGGTACTGGATAGTCTGCACACCCCGGCGGACCTCCTCCCGGAGCCGCTCCTCCACCACCTTGGTAATGGCCTCCTCATTGGGCGTGATGCCGAAGGTTTCCATTTCTTTTTCTACCGTCCTGCGGATCTTTTCCCGGCTGATCTGGACGAAGGGAGCCAGATGGGTCAGAGAGATGGACTGGCCGCCGTACTGGTTGGAAGCCACCTGGGCGATGATCTGGGTGGCGATGTTGCAGGCGGTGGAGAAGGAATGGGGCTTCTCGATGAGAGTGCCGGAAATCACGGTGCCGTTCTGGAGCATATCCTCCAGATTCACCAGGTCACAGTTGTGCATATGCTGGGCGTAATAGTCGGAGTCATGGAAGTGGATGATGCCCGCCTCGTGGGCCTCCACGATCTCCCGGGGCAGCAGGATCCGGCTGGTGATGTCCTTGCTGACCTCGCCTGCCATGTAGTCCCGCTGGACGGCGTTGATGGTGGGGTTTTTGTTGGCGTTCTCCTGCTTGACCTCCTCGTTGTTGCACTCGATGAGGCTGAGGATCCGATCGTCAGTAGTGTTGGACTGGCGGAGCAGGCTCCGGGTGTAGCGGTAGGTGATATACTCCTTGGCCACCTCAAAGGCGCCATGGGCCATGATGGCCTTTTCCACCAGGTCCTGGATCTCCTCCACGGAGGGGCTGCGGCCCATTTCCTCACAGGCGATCTGGACGGCCTCGGAAATGCGGGTGATCTGCAGGGGGGTCATCCGGACCTTCTCCTCCACCGCCCCATTGGCCTTCGTCACCGCCATGATAATTTTATCAATATTAAAAACCTCTTCGGCTCCGTTACGCTTGATGATCTTCATATTGTTTCCTCCCTGTTGTGATGCGTCGAAAGCGCTCGTGTACGGCCTATTATACTACATATTGTGGTTTTGTCAAGAGCAAGATACAAAATATAGTTACTCATGGTTTTCCAGAAAAAAAGTTCCTTTTTCCCTGCCAGGGAAGACCACCCGGTCAGGAGAGGAAAGTTCCGTTTTTTGGCGCAGGAGAAAAGAAAGGTTTGAAATTTTGGGCACAATGTCCTATAATCAAGAAAAGGGTTCTTTACATAATCCCTCCTCTTTCCCTCGGAAAAATGAAAGGAGAAATTTCCATGTCAAAAAATTTCGGCACTTTGCCCACCGGAAAAACCGCCAGAGCGTACACAATCGCTTGTGGAAAGCTCACCGCTACGGTCATGGACTACGGCGCCACTCTGGTAAGCCTGCTGGTCCCCGATCGTAAGGGAAACCTTGCGGACGTGGTTCTGGGCTACGACGACGTTGGCGGCTATCGTCAGGGCACCGCCTGCCTGGGCGCCACCGTAGGCCGCAACGCCAACCGTACAAAGGGAGCCGCCTTCTGTCTGAACGGAAAAGAATATGCCATGAACGCCAACGAAGGACGCAATAATCTCCACTCCGGCCCGGACACCTTTTACACCCGGCTTTGGGATGTGGTTTCCCTGTCAGACAGCGCCATCACCCTGGAATTACACAGCCCCCACGGCGACCAGGGCTTCCCCGGGAACGCCGTAATCCGGGTCACTTACGCGCTGAAGGAGGACAGGGGCCTCCACATCACCTACAACGGTCTCTGTGACCGGGATACGGTGTTCAACATGACCAATCACAGCTATTTCAATCTGGCGGGCCAGGCGCGCACAGACGCCGCCATGGACCAGGTTCTGACTCTGCCCGGCCGATTCTTCACCCCGGACGACGCAGAAAACATCCCCACCGGGGAAAAGCGGAGCGTAGAGGGAACCCCTATGGATTTCCGCAGTCCCAAGCCCATTTCCCGGGACATCGGGGAAGACTACGAGCCCCTGCTTCTGCAAGGAGGGTACGATCACAACTGGGAGGTCTTCTGCGATCCCTGCGCCATTCTTTCTGACCCCGTTTCCGGCAGAACCATGACCGTTTCCACAGACTGCCCGGGCATTCAGGTTTACGCCGGGAACTACCTGGACACGGTAGGCAAAGGCGGCGTGCATTACGGCAAGCGCTCCGGCGTGGCTCTGGAGACCCAGTTCTATCCCGACTGCCTGAACCATCCGGAATGGCCCCAGCCCATCGTGAAGGCAGGGCAGCCCTACCACAGCGAGACGGTGTACCGGTTCTTCTGGTAAAACGCTCAGTGCCCTCCCCTTTAGGGTAAACGAAGCGCAGTCGCAGGAGTGAAGACATAATCGGTGGACTGTCAGAGCCGCGACCGGGGCTTGCCGCAGCAAGCCGGTGGCCCCCGAAGGGGGAGCGGGTGAGGTGATGCAGGTTATGGACCTGTTATCTGATTGCTTTTCTTAGACTGGCTCTATAGTACGATATACCTCATCCGTCAGCCCTTCGGGCTGCCACCTTCCCCAAGGGGGAAGGCTTTGCCCCATCCGCATAAGCAAAGCCCCGCCGCAATCAAGCGGCAGGGCTTGTACTTTACACTTTATACTGATATTCAATAAAAAACTTTCATTCGGAGAATTGAAGTTTTTTATATGAAG
>DLAP01000086.1 GCA_002493965.1 Clostridiales bacterium UBA7044 | reverse complement strand
TGAGCCTTTTTTGACACGCTGAGCTCCCCCAAAGGGGGAGCCAAGAACGTAGTTCAAATTTTGTACTGATTCAAAATATAAGAAACCCACTTGGCTCCCCCTTTGTGGGTAAGCAAAGCGCAGTCGCGGGAGTGAATGACACTCCGGTGGAGTGTCAGAGCCGCGACCGGGGTTGCCTCAGCAAACTGGCACGGCATAAGCCGTGACTGAGAGAGCATTTTGAATGTAAAATTGACAGTACTTTCAAAAATAGGGAAGCGAAGAGTAAAGAAGAGGAGGAAGCCCATGGTTTGGATTTCCGATGAATGGAAGGAATATGAGGTTCTGGACGCAACCGATGGGGAGCGTCTGGAACGTTGGGGAAAGTATGTCCTGGTGCGGCCGGATCCCCAGGTGATCTGGAACACCCCCCATATGGCCCCGGAATGGAAGCACTATGACGCCCGCTACCTCCGGTCCAATACCGGCGGCGGACGATGGACGGAGCATACCCTGCCGGAGAGATGGCAGATTCACTATAAAGACTATCTGACCTTCAACGTCAAGCCCATGAATTTTAAGCATACCGGCGTATTTCCGGAGCAGGCCGCCAACTGGGACTTTATTCGGGAGAAGGTGGCTTCTGCCGCTCGGCCGGTGCGGGTGCTGAATCTGTTTGCTTATTCCGGCGGCGCTACCTTGGCGGCGGCGGCCGGAGGGGCGGAGGTATACCATGTGGACGCCTCCAAGGGCATGGTGGCCTGGGCCAAGGAAAACGCCAACGCCTCTGGCCTGGGAGAGGCGAAAATCCACTGGATAGTGGACGACTGCGCCAAATTCATCCGGCGGGAAATCCGCCGGGGACGGAAATATGACGGCATCATCATGGATCCCCCCAGCTACGGCAGAGGCCCCGGGGGAGAGATCTGGAAGATGGAGACCAGCTTCTACCCCTTCCTCCAGGAGACGGTGAAGGTGCTGTCTGATAACCCCTTGTTTGTGATCATCAATTCCTATACCACAGGGCTGGCCCCTTCCGCGGTGGCCTATGCTTCCGATGTGGTATTCGGCAAAAAATACGGCGGCTCCACCGCTGCGGGAGAACTGGGCCTGCCTGTGCAATCCTCGGGCCTGATCCTGCCCTGCGGTGCCACAGGCCGCTGGACCCCTTAACGGAGGAAATACTGTGGGAGACATGATTTCAGTAGAGCATTTGGCCTACACCTATCCCAGCCTGGATGAAAATCCTGGGATAGCGGTGTTTGAAGACATGAATTTAAAGGTGGAGGAGGGCAGCTTTGTGGCGATTCTGGGCTGCAACGGCTGCGGAAAGAGTACTCTTGCCAAGCATTTTAACGCCATTCTGCTCCCCTCCGGAGGGAAGGTCTACGTCTGCGGGATTGATACCTCCAGCGAGGACCGGATTATGGCCGTCCGCCGGAATGTGGGCATGGTGTTCCAGAACCCGGACAACCAGATCGTTGCCAACGTGGTGGAGGAGGACGTGGCTTTCGGACCGGAGAACTTGGGGATCGCCAGCCCCGAAATCCGAAACCGGGTGGATAACGCCCTGAAACAGGTGGGAATGTACGAATACCGGGAGCACGCCCCCCATCTGCTCTCCGGCGGACAGAAGCAGCGCATTGCCATTGCCGGCGTCATTGCCATGGAGCCAAAGTGCATCGTGCTGGACGAGCCTACCGCCATGCTGGACCCCAGAGGCCGCCGGGAGGTCATGGACACCATCGGACGATTAAACCGGGAGAAGGGCATTACCGTGGTGCTTATCACCCACCATATGGACGAAGCTGCCAGGTGTAAGCGGGTGGTGGTCATGGACGGGGGAAAAATCGCGGCGGACGGAACGCCACAGGAGGTATTCTCCCAGGTGGAGCTGCTGCACAAGATCGGCCTGGCTGCCCCTGAGACGGTGGAGCTGTGCTGGGAACTCAACAAGGCAGGCTTCCAGCTCCCCTTAGACAAACTAGACCCCGATCAATGCGCGCAGGCACTTTACAATGCGTTAAAGGCGTGACGCGTCAGGAGGAATACATTTGAAACCCATTCTGGAAATCAAGAATTTAAGTTATACTTACAGCGCCGGGACGCCCTTTGAGCATAAGGCTCTGGAGGACGTTTCCTTTGCTGTTTATCCCGGGGAGTTTATCGGGATCATCGGCCATACCGGCTCCGGAAAGTCCACCCTGATGCAGCAGCTCAATGGCTTGTTAAAGCCCACCTCCGGCCAGGTACTCCTGGACGGGGAGGACATCTGGGTGGATAAGCAGAGGACCCGGCAGGCCCGATTCCGGGTGGGCCTGGTGTTCCAGTACCCGGAGTATCAGCTTTTTGAGGAGACAGTCTACAAGGACATTGCCTTTGGCCCGAAAAATATGGGCCTGAGTGAAGCGGAGGTGGATCGTCGGGTCCGGGAGGCCGCCGGATTCGTGGGGCTGACGGAAAAGCAGCTTACCTCCTCTCCCTTTGATCTGTCCGGCGGACAGAAGCGGCGGGTGGCCATCGCCGGCGTCATTGCCATGGAGCCGGAGGTGCTGATTCTGGACGAGCCTACTGCCGGCCTGGACCCCATCGGCAGGGCCGAAATCCTGGGAAACATAGAAGCTTATCGCAAGGCGAAGAACGCCACCATTATGATGGTCTCCCACTCTATGGAGGATGTGGCGCGGCTCACGGACCGGCTGCTGGTATTAAACGGCTCTCACATTGCGATGGACGCTGTCCCGGGCCAGGTGTTTACCCATCCCGAGGAGCTGACAGCCATGGGCCTGAGCATTCCCCAAGTGACCCAGGTGTTTCTGTTTCTGCGGAATATGGGCCTGGATGTACCCAATGTCTATACCATTGACCAGGCCGTGGCAGAGTTAAAGCGGATTCGGGGAGGGAAATAAGATGCTGAAAGACATTACATTAGGCCAGTATTTCCCGGGAAAATCGCCCATTCACCGGCTGGATCCCAGAACCAAGCTGATTTTGCTGATCGTCTATATTGTGGTGCTGTTCCTGGCCAAGAGCTGGGTCACTTATGGGCTGCTGCTCCTGACCCTGGTGCTGGTCGTTAAGGTTTCCACCATAGCGCCCAAGGCCATTGTCCGAGGGCTCAAACCCCTGGTGATGATCCTGATTTTTACAGGCATCCTGAACCTGTTCTTTACCAAAGAGGGAAGAATTCTGGTGGAGTGGCACTTCATTACCATTTCCACCGGGGGTATTCTCCGGGCGGTGCAGATGATGGCAAGAATCCTCATGCTCATTTCTGCCACCTTCCTCTTAACCTATACCACTTCGCCCATTGCCTTGACGGACGCCCTGGAATCCCTCATGAACCCTCTGAAAAAGGTGAAGGTGCCCGTCCATGAGCTTGCCATGATGATGTGCATTGCCCTCCGGTTCATTCCCACCCTGATTGAGGAAACGGATAAGATCATGTCTGCCCAGAAGGCCAGAGGCGCGGACTTTGAGACCGGGAGCCTGATGCAGCGGGCAAAGGCTTTGATCCCGATTTTAGTGCCCCTGTTTATTAGCGCCTTCCGCCGGGCGGATGAACTGGCTACTGCCATGGAATGTCGGTGCTACCAGGGAGGCGAGGGCAGAACGAAAATGAAAATGCTCCACTACCATCGGGAGGACCTGACAGCCTTTGCCATCGGCGGCGTTTTGGCCTGTGCTGTGGTGATTTTGAGCCGCTTCGGACTGTGAGGAAGGCTATGCGAAATATTGCCCTGCAATTAACCTATCTGGGAACGGCCTATCACGGCTGGCAGGTGCAGAAGAATCTGCCCACCATTGCCGAGACCATGGAAAAGGCCGCCGCCATGGTGGTGGGCCACCCGGTGCATATGACCGGCTGCGGCCGCACCGACGCCGGGGTCCATGCCCGGTGCTATGTGGCTTCTTTCCGGACAGGCTCGACAATCCCCGTGGAGCGGCTTCCCTATGCCCTCAACACCCACCTGCCCTGCGATATCGTGGTGACGGGGGCCAGGGAGGTTCATGAGAATTTCAACGCCATCGCTTCCTGCGTCCGGAAGGAATATACCTATCAAATTTATAATTCCCGACTGAAGGACCCGTTTTATGTAAATCGTGCCTGGTTCTATCCCCGGCATCTGGACGAAACAGTCTTACAGGCGGCGGCGGACCAGTTTGTGGGAACCCATGATTTTGCCGCCGTGCGAAGTGTGGGAACGGATGTTAAATCCACCGTCCGTACCGTATACTATTATACGGTGGAGCGGATGGGGGAGGTCATCCGGCTGAAGGTCTGTGCCAACGGCTTTCTCTACAACATGGCCCGGGCCATGGCGGGAACGGTGGTCTACGCCGCTGAGGGAAAGATTCGTCCCGAAGAGATCGGGGCCATTCTGGAATCCGGCAACCGCACCGCCGCTGGACCGACGGTACCTGCGGGAGGATTATATATGACCCATTTGTGGTATGACGATGGGATCGAGAAATTCGAAGTGGGAAGCGACTGGACGCCATAGAGGCCAAAGCCATCCCCTCTGGGGAAGGTGGCAGCCCGAAGGGCTGACGGATGAGGAGTTCCAACGCTTTACCACTTCACCCGCCCCCTTTGGGGGCACCCTTACGCTTTGGTATGATTGCCACCGGCAATCATAATACCTCTAATCTGCTGCGCAGTGCACCACCCCAAAGGGGAGGACTCTGCGTCCCAGGGCGCTATTTTGTTCATAATTTGTTTTCCCTTTTCCTCTTTTTCTGTGCTATACTGCGGAAAAAAGGAACATCCCCGGAAGAGGAGTGAAGTGTATGCAGCCGAAAATGTGCAGCAAATGTAAAAAGAATATTGCCGTTGTGTTCATCACGAAGATCGAAAACGGCGTCACCATGAATGAGGGCTACTGCCTCAAGTGCGCCCGGAGTTTGGGCATTCCCCAGATTGACCAGGCGGTAAAGCAGATGGGCATTTCCGAGGACGATCTGGACCTGCTCAGCGACGAGATGAGCAGTATGTTCGGCCAGCGGGACGAAAACGAGGATCACGACGAGGACGAAATTGACAGCCAGACCGCCACATTCCCCCTGCTGAACCAGCTCTTTGGCAGCAATTCCAATCCCCCCGCCCAGCCTTCCCGCCCCTCCAAAAAGGAGGAGCCCAAGGAGGACGCGCCCAAGAAGAAAAACAAGAAGCATAAATTCCTGGACAGCTACTGTATGGACCTGACCGGCCGTGCCCGGGAAGGAAAGCTGGATAAAGTCATTGGCCGGGACATGGAGACCGAGCGGGTGATCCAGATCCTGAACCGCCGCCAGAAGAACAATCCCTGCCTCATTGGCGAGCCGGGCGTTGGCAAAACCGCCATTGCCGAGGGCCTGGCCCAGCGCATCGCCGCCAAAGACGTGCCCTATAAGCTGTGGGATAAGGAAGTATTCCTGCTGGACCTCACCGCTCTGGTGGCGGGTACCCAGTTCCGGGGCCAGTTTGAAAGCCGCATGAAGAGCCTCATTGGAGAAATCAAGGAGTGTGGCAATATCATCCTGGTCATCGACGAGGTCCACAACCTGGTGGGCGCGGGAGACGCGGAGGGTTCCATGAACGCCGCCAATATCCTGAAACCCGCCCTGTCCCGGGGAGAAATTCAGGTCATCGGTGCCACCACCTTTGCCGAGTACCGGAAATATATTGAAAAGGACGCTGCTCTGGAGCGCCGGTTCCAGCCTGTCACTGTGGCGGAGCCTACCATTGCCGAGGCCAGCCAGATCATGCAGGGCATCGCCAAAGCCTACGCCGAGTTCCATAATGTGGAAATCTCCCCGGAAATCGCCCACCAGTGTGTGCTGCTGTCCGAGCGGTATATCACCGACCGGTTCCTCCCTGACAAGGCAATCGATTTGCTGGACGAGGCCTGCTCCGACGTGAATTTACAGTGTAAGGCTCTGTCCGAACTGGCTCAGCTTCGCAAGGAGCGGGACGATTACGAGTTAGAGCTGCGGATGCTGAACGAGCAGACGGAAAATCAGGACTATGAAAGAATCGCGTTCCTGCGCAGTAAGCTGATGCAGATCGCGCCAAAGATTGAGGAGCTGGAAGCTCTGCCCAAGCCCGCCGTGACCATGGAAAACCTGGCCCGGGTCATTGAGCTGTGGACGAAAATTCCGGCCTCCAAGATCAAGGCCCAGGAATATGAGCAGATCAAGGGTCTGCCTGACCGACTGAAAGCCCACATTGTGGGCCAGGACGAGGCGGTGGACGCTGTGTCCCGGGCTATCCGCCGGAACCGGGTTGGCATCTCTCCAAAGAAGAAGCCTGTGTCCTTTATCTTTGTCGGCCCCACCGGCGTGGGCAAAACGGAGCTGGTAAAGCAGCTTGCCAGTGACCTGTTTGACAGCGTGGACAGCCTGATCCGGCTGGATATGTCCGAATATATGGAAAAGCACACCGTCTCTAAGCTGATCGGTTCGCCTCCGGGCTATGTGGGCTACGACGAGGCCGGGCAGCTGACGGAGAAGATCCGCCGCCGTCCCTATAGTGTGGTGCTCTTTGACGAGATCGAAAAGGCCCATCCGGATGTGCTGAACGTACTGCTTCAGGTGCTGGACGACGGCCGGATTACCGACGCCCAGGGGAGAGTAGTGAACTTCGAGAACACCATCATCGTCATGACCTCCAATGCCGGTTCTGAGGGCCGGGTAGGGGGCCTGGGCTTTGGCCGGTCGGAAAACGATATGGTAAAGGAGAAGACCATGGGCGCCCTCCGGGAGTTCCTGCGGCCGGAATTCTTAAACCGTGTGGATGAGATCATTACCTTTAACCACCTGACGGAGGCGCATTTCCTTGGCATTGCGGAGATTATGCTCTCAGAGCTAAAGGACAGCCTGGCTCTGCGGGGCCTGAGCCTTACCTGGTCGGATGGCCTTAAGAAGCTGCTGGTGAAGAAGGCCTATTCCGCTGTGTACGGCGCGCGGAATCTTCGGAGAACCATCCAGAAGGAACTGGAGGACCCCATCTCCCAGGCCATCATCGACAGCTTTGAAAGTCCTATTTCTGCCATTTACGCCGATGCGGATGGGGACAGCGTGAAGCTGGATATTCACTGACATTTCCGATGTCCGCCCCCTGCTGGGGGCGGACATTGCTCCACAAACAATGATCCCGGGAATGAAAAATTTCCGGGATTTTCTGTAAGGTTTTCGCTTTCCCTGCGTCTAACAGGCAGAAGGAGATGAGAAGCGTGACAGAATTTGAAACCGTCTATCGTACCTATTTCCGGGATGTGGAACTGTACCTCCGGGCCATCTGCAAGGATGAAAGCTTAGCGGAGGAACTGACGGAGCAGGTGTTCTTCCAAGCCATGAAGGCCCTGCCTGGGTTCCGGGGAGACTGCGATGTAAGGACCTGGCTGTGCGCCATGGGGAGAAACTGCTACCTGTCCCATCTGCGAAAGGCCAGACCATCGGAAGACATCGACGATCTTCAGATTCCCGATCCCAGAGCCTCCATCGAGGAGCAGATCATAGACAGAGCTCAGGCTATGGCCATCCATCGTCTCCTTCACGACCTGCCGGAGCCATACAAGGAGGTCTTCTCCCTGCGGATCTTCGGACAGCTGTCCTTCGAGGACATTGGAAGCCTCTTCGGGCGGACGGCAAACTGGGCCTGTGTGACCTATCACCGGGCCAGACGGAAAATTCAGGAGCAAATGGAGGGTTACATATGAATATTTCCTGCAACGTAATTCGGGATATTCTGCCGCTGTACGCGGAGGATATGGTTTGTGAAGAGACGAAGGCTTTGGTGGACGAGCATCTGCGGGGGTGTGACGAATGTACCAGGGAGCTGGAGAAGCTTAAAAAGCAGGAGGCCATTCCGGTAAGCGCAGATACGGCCCCTATGGAGCATATCCGAAAAACCATCCGCAAGCGGCAGATTCTCACTACGGTTTGCGTACTTATGACCATTTTAAGTCTCGTTTGGTCATGGATTGCCTATTGGGATGCACCCATTTATCTGACTGCGGAGCAGGCTATTGATGGCATAGAGTTGCGGGAAGACGGTGGCCTTTATGTGGATTTTGGCAACGGGTATAACGGCTGGGGCGGCTATGAAAACGGAAAAGCAGAGATGGTGATCTATGCGGTTTCAACCCGTGAGGGCTGGAGAAAGGGGCAGAAAGAGGATCGGGAATTTCAGACAATGACCAGGGAAGAACAGGAAGCCTTCCTCAAGAATCGTCACAGAATCAGCGAACTTACCCAGAATTACTATGACTTGTTCAATCAGGTTGAGGCGTTCTACTTCTTCCAAAACGAAAAGGGTCAAGTCCGATACGATTTACAGCCGGATCCTGATAAAGTGTGGCAACCCAGAGAATTTTCTGGAGATGTTCAGGAAAAGCTGACCCGGACTGAGCCAAATCTTGATCTGTGGTATGCAGGCCCCGACGGAAAGCATGAAACGCTTTTGTGGGAAGGAGGCGACGGAGTATTCGAAGGAGAGGAAGAAGACCGACCTTTGAGCTGCCAAATGGTTCTTCTCACCTTCCTTTTCGGGCTGGGCATAACGGTTATCACCGCAGCTGCTGCCTTCCTTCTCAGAAAAAGCAAATGGAGATACCTGCCGCTGGCCTTCACTGCTTACGGCGGCAGCCTGATGGTCTTTGCTCTCATCGTTTCAGGGGGAACCATGACTGGCTTGATGGGTTCCGGTCTCCCGGGCTGGAATGAACATTTTATCAGTACCACCCTGATCCTTGCTGCTACAGCCCTTCTCTGGTTCTATCGCCACGATCTCAACAAAAAAGAAACCTTCTAAAGAGCGATGCCCGCCGGTTTCTCCCGGCGGGCCGCTGCTTACAGCTCAAAATCGTCCATTTTGGCGGAAATGGTATCCCCAACCTTCCAGGCCACGTCCTCCATTTTATTGGCGGCTTTTGCGGCTAAGCGGCGGGTGGGGTTGTTTCTCGGCATCATGAGAATTGCCACAGCGCCGGCAGCGGCGCCAATTCCGGCGGTAATCGCCCAACCTTTTACATCCATGTTTCTTTCTCCCTTCTTGAATTACCTACTGTTGTTGGTAGTATGCTCTGTGGAAGTGGTTCCGTGAGTGGGGTTTTCGGTCATGCCCGTGGTAGGCTCCAAAGCGCCGTTTCCGTGGGGCGCGGTGGTGGCCGGAGTGGTGGGAGCGGTGGTCGCTCTGGTGGTGGGCACGGTGGTTGCGGTGGCGCTGGGTACCGGGGTCGTGGTGGGAATGGTGGTGGGTGTCATTTGCTGCCTGGTGCAGCCGCAGCCAACCAGCATAGTCACTGCCAGAATCAGGGTAAGTCCTACAATCGCATATTTTTTCATTTTCTGATTACCTCCAAATGTTCTTGTTCTTGCTTCAACGCTATTATTTCCAGCGCGGCCGGGTTTATTCTTGAAAACGAGAAAACATTGCCTGGGGAAAGAGGGTTTTTAAATTTTACCATTGCATTTTCCTTCTGAACCATGTATAATCAGAAATGCTGAAATATAAAAATAAAGGAGAGTTTTCCGCTATGAAGAAGCTCGCTGTCAAGAAAAACGCGGAGTGCATGGCCTGCCTCCAGTGTGCCCAGGCCTGTTCCGAAGCGTTCTACAAGGAATTTGATATCACCAAGGCCTGCATCAAAATTGTGGCCGGGAAGAACGGTGGCGCAAAGCCCAACACCTGCATCCAGTGCGGCAAATGTATGCGCACCTGTGAGCATGAAGCCATCACCCAGAACCCCAAGACCGGCGTGTACATGATCAACAAGAAGAAGTGCGTCGGCTGCGGCAAGTGTGTAGAAGCCTGCCCCATGAAGGTCATGGTGCTGCCCGAGGACGGCCCCGCCTCCAAGTGCATCGCCTGCGGCATCTGTGTCAAGGCCTGCCCCATGGAGATTCTGGAGATCGTAGAGAAATAATCAGGCGTATGGACGGCTTTCGGGCCGTCCATATTTTGTGCCAGAAAAAATATAGTCACATACTTGCGGTTTCCAGGAAATTGTGATAACATATCAGAATATTACAAAATGATTTCAAATTGACTGCGAAGGAGGATGCGTATGGCAAAGGGCGGTCGCTATTTGGCTAAGAATCAAAAAAACGCTCCCAGCGGAAAAAAGAAGGGGCGGGGCTGGAAAATCGCGCTGATTGTGTTGGCTGTCCTGCTGATTTTATTCGGCATTCTTTATTTCCTGGCATCCAGCTACTTAAACAATATGCTGAACCTGATCAACCGGGCGGAAATCGAAGATAAAGGCACGTCGGTGGAGGATATCCTGAAAGCGGCCCAGTTCAATCCCGACCGGGGCAGCGAGGAGACGGTGCCTCCTACTGCTGCACACACGGAATCAATCCCATCGGAGACCACCATGGAGACTACTGGTGACTGATTTTTAGAAGATTGCCTTGGAGGTAACATATGAGCAAAGGCGGACATTACGCAAAGAAAAAAAGCAATCGGGGAGGAATGGCCCTGCTGATTATTTTTGCGGTGATCCTGGTGATCGGGGTCGCCATGATGGTGGGCTATCTTGCCTTCCAGCCCCAGGAGCAGACTCAGATTCAGGCCCCGGCGCCCACGGCGCCTCAGGTGGAGGTTACGGCAGCGCCCACGGAAGCGGTTCCCACGGCGGCGGAAACAGAGGCGCCCACGGTGCCCACGACCCTGCCCTACAAGGAATCCGGCAAGGACATTATCAATATCCTGCTCATCGGCCAGCAGGCCCGGGAAGGGGAGGCGGAGTCTGACCAGAGGATGGCAGACACCATGATACTGGCTACGGTGAACAAGAAAACCAAAACCCTGACCCTGACTTCCTTCCTGCGGGACACCTATGTGAAGCTGCCAGATTATGTGGAGCCCAGCGGCAAAAAGCATGACTGTGGCAAGAATCGGATTAACGTCTGCTACCACCTGGGCTATACCTGGGCAGGCGCGGGCGGCGCTATGGAGATGACCAACCAGTGCCTGAAGGAGAATTTCGGCATCGAGGTGGACTATGATGTGGAGGTGAGCTTCCAGTCCTTCATTGACATCATCGATATGCTGGGCGGTGTCAAGGTGGAATTGACGGAAGCGGAAGCGGATTACCTCAATGCCGATGATCTGTATGTTTACCGGGATCTGGAGCCGGGACAGGTGTGGCTGGAAGGCAGTGAAGCTCTGTCCTATGCCCGTATGCGCAAAGCGGAAGGAGACAGCGACAGCGACATCAAGCGTACCGAGCGGCAGCGCAAGCTGCTCACCTCCCTGTTTAATTCCCTGAAAAAGAAGAGCATCGGCGAGCTTCAGGAGCTGGTGGAAACGGTATTGCCTATGATCACCACAAACATGACCAACGACGATATTACCACATGCCTGTGGGAGATCGTCCCCATCGCCCTGGACCTGAAGGTGGAAACCGGCACCTGCCCGGTGGAGACGACCTATCGGGGCGAGATGATCGACCTGTTTGGCGCGCCGGCCAGCGTTCTACAATTTGACCAGGGCCAGAATATCAGGCTCATGCAGGCCATTACGGAGGGAACCTCCGAAAATTAATCCTGTGCTTCCCCGCTGCATTTTGCAGCGGGGGATTTTCTGCTTTTGTAACATAAATTTCACGACTGTCATAATTGCATAATGGGCCGGAATATGTTATACTGTTATTAATCATACACCCGGAGGCGTTTATGACCGATATGACTGATTTTGGGCGGAAACTGACCCAGCTGCTGCCGGAAACGGAGATCCGATTCCGGGAATCCATGGCTAAGCATACCTCCTTCCGCGTTGGCGGTGAGGCGGAAATGATGGTTTTCCCGAAAACCGGAGAAGAACTGGCGGAAATACTGAAATTGTCCAAAATATTGGACAGGAAGCCTGCTATACTGGGTGCAGGAACCAACGTACTGGCACCGGATGAAGGAATCCCGGGACTTACGATCTGCCTGAAAGACTGCCTGGATGGGATGGAGCGGCTGGAGGGGAACCGGATTCGCCTGATGGCTGGTGTGACCATGAGCCGGGGGGCGGTGTTCGCGGCAAAGGAGAACCTGGGGGGCCTGGAATTTGCCCATGGAATCCCCGGAACCATCGGCGGCGGCGTGTATATGAACGCCGGGGCCTACGGCGGGGAGCTGGGCCAGGTGGTGGAAAGCGTTTTGGTCTGTGACCGGGACGGGAATCTCCGGCGGCTGTCTAATGAAGAAATGGGCTTTTCCTACCGCCACAGCGTGCTGGAGGAAACCGGGGACATTGTGCTCAGCGCCGATTTCCGGCTCACAGAAAGACCCGGGGAGGATGTCCGGGCCAAAATGAAGGAGCTGATCGGGAAGCGTTCCGCCTCCCAGCCCCTGGACCTCCCTTCCGCCGGGTCGGCCTTTAAGCGGCCTGCGGGGGGCTATGCGGCGGCGCTGATCGATCAGGCAGGGCTGAGAGGATTCCGGGTGGGGGGCGCGGCCATTTCGGAAAAGCACGCCGGATTCGCCGTGAACCTGGGCGGGGCCACGGCGGCGGACGTGAAAGCGCTGCTAAGTGCAGTTTCTGACAAAGTATATGAACAGTCCGGCATCCGGCTGGAGCCGGAGATTCGCATTTGGTAAATTCGTCGAAAACAGATCAGAAAGGAGGAATTGCTGTGGCACTGTCTTTCTCGGCTTCCGCCAAGGCGGAGGTCTGCCGTGAGTTTCCGCAGAAGAACTGCTGTGCGCTGGCTCAGTGCTTCGGCGTGCTGCTGTTCTGCAATTCCTTCCAGAACGATACCATCAAAATCATTACAGAAAGCCGGGAGTTTGCCTATATTCTGCCAAAGCTCTTCCAAAAGGCCTTCAATCTGGACTTTGACAGCTATCCCAGCCTGGAAGCGCCGGGAAAGCTGGTGTTTCAGATCTGGGAAGGCGCAAAAATTGGGAAAATCATGGCCGCCTTTGGCTTTGACTCAAGGGATAATCTGTCCCTCCACGTCAACCTCCCGGTGGTGGAAGAGGACTGCTGCAAGGCATCCTTCCTTCGGGGGGCATTCCTGGCGGGAGGCAGCGTTACCGATCCTGGCAAGGGCTACCATATGGAGATTACCACCACCCACCATAGCGTTGCCCGGGAGACCGACGCCCTTCTCCGGGAAACCATGGGCTTCCAGCCGAAGACAGCGGGCCGTGGGGGCAGCATGGTGCTGTATGTAAAGCAAAGTGAGCAGATTTCCGATTTACTGACTTATCTGGGTGCCCCCATCGCCGCCATGGGCATTATGGAGGCCAGACTGGAAAAGGAACTGAACAACAAGGTAAACCGCCGCTGTAACTGTGACGACGCCAATATTTCCAAGGTGGTGGAGGCGGCCCAGGAGCAGCTTAGCGCCATCCGAACCCTGGGAGAGCGGGGGATGCTGGAAGCCCTTCCGGCAAAGCTTCGACAGGCGGCGGATGCCCGGGCGGAAAATCCGTCGGCATCTCTGGCCGAACTGGCCGCCATGATGGAGCCGCCTATTACCAAGCCTGCCATGAATAACCGAATGAAAAAGCTGATTCTACTTGCGAAGGAGGCCCAGCTATGAGCTTTGTCCATCTGCATCTGCATACGGAATACAGTCTCCTGGACGGCGCCTGCCGGATCGACGGCCTGATGGACCGGGTCAAGGAGCTGGGCCAGACTGCCGTTGCCATTACGGACCACGGGGTCATGTATGGCTGCATCGATTTTTATAAGGCCGCCAAGGCAGCGGGGATCAAGCCCATCATCGGCTGCGAAGTATATGTGGCCCGCCGGGGCATGGGGGACCGGGTCCATGGCATCGACAACGATCCCTACCATTTGGTGCTGTTATGTGAAAACCGGACAGGCTATGAAAACCTATGTCATCTGGTGTCCGAGGGCTTCCTCCACGGCTTTTACGGAAAGCCAAGGGTGGACTTGGAGCTGCTGAGCAGGCATCATGAAGGCCTGATTGCCCTGTCCGCCTGTCTCGCTGGCGGCGTTGCCCAGTACTTAATGGCGGAAAACTATCATTCTGCCAAGGATTACGCCCTGCGGCTTTCCGAGATTTTCGGAGAGGGGAATTTCTTCCTGGAAATGCAGGACCATGGCATCCCGGAGCAGCAGCGGGTGAATCAGGGGATTTTGCGGCTTTCCCGGGAGACGGGCCTTCCTCTGGTAGTCACCAACGACGCCCACTACCTGCGCAAAGAGGACGCCGTCATGCAGGATGTGCTGTTGTGCATCCAGACCGGCAAGACGGTGGACGATGAAAACCGGATGAAATTCCAGACCCAGGAGTTCTACGTCAAAAGCGAAGAGGAACTGCGCGTCCTGTTCCCGAATTGTGGGGAAGCCTTTGAAAATACGGCGAAAATTGCCGAGCGGTGCAACTTGGAATTTACCTTCCACGAATACCATCTGCCCGCCTTCCCTGTGCCGGAGGGATATACCAACGAGGGGTATTTCCGAGAGCTTTGCGAGAAGGGCTTTGTCGAGCGTTATCAGAACCCGCCAGAAGAATACCGGGAGCGGCTGGAATACGAGATCGGCGTCATCAGCTCCATGGGTTATGTAAACTACTATCTCATTGTCTGGGACTTCATCCACTATGCCAAGGAGCAGGGGATCCCAGTAGGCCCGGGCCGTGGCTCCGGCGCGGCTTCCATCGTTGCCTACTGTATGCATATCACCGAAGTGGATCCCATGAAGTACAGCCTGATCTTCGAGCGGTTTTTGAACCCCGAGCGGGTCAGTATGCCGGATTTTGATACAGATTTCTGTCAGGAGCGCCGGGGTGAGGTCATTGAGTACGTCATGCGCAAGTACGGCGCGGACCATGTGGCCCAGATCGTGACCTTTGGCACCATGGCCGCCCGGGGCGCCATTCGGGACGTGGGCCGGGCACTGAACTTCTCCTACGCGGAGACGGACGTGGTTGCTAAGCTGGTGCCCACCACCCCCCACATCACTCTGGAGGAGGCCTTGAAAACCAGCCCCCAGTTAAAGGAAAAGTATGACTCGGATCCCAAGGTGAAGAAGCTCATTGACACCGCGAGAAGTTTGGAGGGAATGCCCCGGAATACCTCCACCCACGCCGCCGGCGTGGTGATCACCGCGAACCCAGTGGAATCTTATGTACCCCTGTCCCGGAACGACGACACCATCGTCACCCAGTACACCATGACTACCATTGAGGAGCTGGGTCTTCTCAAGATGGACTTTCTGGGCCTGAGAAACCTGACGGTCATCCAGGACGCGGAGGATCAGATCCGCGCGGTGGAGCCGGGCTTTTCCATGGCGGATATTCCCGACGACGACGCCGAGACCTTCCAAATGGTGGCGGAAGGGAAGACCCAGGGCGTATTCCAGTTGGAATCCGCCGGAATGACCGGGGTCTGTGTGGGCATGAAGTCCTCCTCCATTGAAGACTTCACCGCCGTGGTGGCGCTGTACCGTCCCGGCCCTATGGATTCCATCCCCAAGTTCATCGACTGCAAGCTCCACCCGGAGCACGTTCAGTATAAAACACCCCTGCTGAAGCCCATTTTGAACGTGACCTACGGCTGTATCGTCTACCAGGAGCAGGTCATTGAAATTTTCCGCTCCCTGGGCGGCTATACCATGGGCCAGGCGGACAACATCCGGCGGGCCATCTCCAAGAAGAAAATGAAGGTCATCGAGGCAGAGCGAAAGGTCTTCGTCTTTGGCGACAAGACGCAGAATATTGCGGGCGCCATCGCCAAGGGGGTGCCGGAGGCAGTTGCGCAGTCCATCTATGATGAGATCGTGGATTTTGCCAACTATGCCTTCAATAAGGCCCACGCCGTGTGCTACGCAGTGGTGGCCTACCAGACGGCCTACTTAAAGTGCCACTATCCACGCCAGTACATGGCGGCCCTTATGACTTCCGTTCTGGATTCCGCCGTGAAGATTTCCGGCTATATCGCCGAGTGCAAGGAAATGGGCATCGAGGTGCTGCCCCCGGACTTAAACCATTCCGAAGACCACTTTACCGTGGAGGGTGACGCCATCCGCTTCGGCCTGGGCGCTGTGAAAAACGTAGGCCGGGGCCTGATCCGTTCCATGGTGAAAAAGCGCAATGAGGGCGGCCCTTTCAAATCCCTGGAGGACTTCCTGGAACGGATGGGCGAAGGGGAGCTCAATAAGCGCGCCGTGGAAAACTTCATCAAGTGCGGTGCGGCGGACTGCTTCGGCTGCCACAGAAGTGAGCTGCTGGCGGTTTACGACTCCATGATGGACAGCGTTTCCGACTCCCGGAAAAAGAATCTGGAAGGCCAGATGGGTCTGTTCTCCATGCTGGAGGACCAGCCGAGCAGCACCGCCCTGCCCATCCCCAAAAAGGAGGAGCTGAGTAAAGGTGAGCTTCTCGCTATGGAGAAGGAGACCATGGGCATCTACATTTCCGGCCATCCCATGGACGATTACCGGCCGTATCTGCGAAACACCCACGTCATACAGATTGGGAAGCTCATGGACGGGGAGAGCGGCTTCCAGGATGATCAGATCGTCTCCGTGGCGGGCATTGTCCAGACCGTGAAGATGAAAGCCACCCGCTCTAATTCCATGATGGCCTATATCACCGTGGAGGACGACACTGCGTCCATCGAAATGCTGGCTTTTTCCAATGTGCTGGGCCAGTTTGGGGGCTTCCTCAGGGAAAACAAAGCCGTGGTCATCACCGGGCGGCTGTCTGCCCGGGACGATAAGGACCCTCAAATTGTAATCAACCGGGCAAGGCCCATTTCGGACTACGCCAAGGCAGACCCGGAAAGGGCGGAACCGTCCCGGCCCCCCCAGGTGAGAAGGGGAACGCTGTACCTGCGGCTGCCTACGGAGGAGGGGAAGCTGTTCCCCAAAATAAAAGCCATCCTCAATATGTTCCCCGGGGACAGTACGGCGGTGGTTTACTTCGCGGACACGAAACAGCGCCGGGGAACCCGGTGCGCTTTGGCCGAAAATATGCTTGCGGAGCTGAAAAACCTCCTGGGAATGGAAAATGTTGTTGTCAAATAGCTTTTCTTTTTCAAATATTTGTGTTATAATTTAGGTTTGAAGGGAGTTGATGCCGTGAAGAAGAAACTCATGATGCTTTTGCTGACGCTGGCATCATTGCTCTTAACCGGCTGCGCCATGCGGACGGTGGAAGAAATGTACGCCCTGCCCAGACGGTCAGAGGAGTATAGCTTCCTCCAGTCTGCCATTGACGCCGCCATGGAAAATTTGACCTATTCCGCACCCATCTCTGGAGACAATCAGCAGACCGTCCAGACAGCGGACCTGAACGGAGACGGAATGGACGAATACCTGGTGTTTGCCATGGGCAGTTCCGAGAAACCTTTACAGGTGCTGATCTTTACCCAGGACGAAAACGGGACCTGCTCTCTGGCAGAGGTGATTGAAAGCAACGGTACTGCCTTTGAACAGGTGGAATATGTGAACTTCGATGAGAAGCCGGGGCTGGAGCTGGTGGTGGGCCGTCAGGTCAGCGATCAGGTGCTGCGCAATGTCTCCGTCTATTCCTTCTCCAGCGGCAGCGCCGAGCAGCTTTTCACCATCGGCTATTCCAAATATTTAAGCTGTGACCTGGACAGCAACGGCCGCAGTGAGGTGATGGTGCTCCGGCCCGGGGAGTCGGAGTCGGATCGGGGCATGGCGGTGCTGTACAGCTACCAGGCCGGAAAAACCCAGCGCTCCGTGGAGACGGAGCTGTCCCAGGAGCCGTCCCGCATCCGCCGGATCCAGGCGGGAAAGCTCTACGGCGGAAAGCCTGCCATCTATGTGGCCAGCGCTGTGGATGATAACACCATTGTGACGGATATCTTTGCCATCCGGAACAGGCAGTTTACGAATATTTCCTATAGCAGCGAGGCCCACACCAGCATTGGGACCATGTTAAACTTTTACGTCTACGCCGAGGACATCGACGGGGACGGGATCCTGGAGCTGCCCAGCGCCATTCCCATGGAAGCCATGTCCCAGTGGCAGGAAGGAGATCAGACCTCCCTGCTTCGTTGGTTCTCCATGGATCTGGATGGCAAGGAAGTGGACAAGGCCTATACCTTCCATGATTTCCTGGGAGGCTGGTATATGCTGCTGGATCAGGATTGGGCCCAGCGGGTCACGGTGGAGCAGTGGGAAGATACCTTCACCTTCTATGTCTGGGATGCCGATTATATTACCGCCGCGAAGATCTTCAACGTCTACATTCTGACCGGAGGCACCCGGGACGCGGATGCCCAGAGTAGTGGCCGCTTTCCTCTGTATCGGACGGAGGGCGTGGCTTACGCGGCCAGGCTCGGCACCGACGCGCCTATGTATGGGATCACAAAAGAGTATTTGAACACATCCTTCCGCCTGATTCGACAGGACTGGCGGACAGGGGAGAGCTGAGGAAAAGCAGTGTGAATCACACTGCACAATAAAAAAACGGCGTGCCGCTCGCCGCTAAAGCGGCTTTTTGCGGCACATACCGAATAATCTCCATTCCACCGCATATGGAGGTTTTCGATGTAATTTATGCTGCCGGCGTGCGGTAGAATGGAGATTATATATGAAAAAAGTGCTGATTATGGAAGACGAACTGAATATTCGCAGCTTTGTGGTTATCAACCTGAAGCGGGCCGGTTATGATGTGATTGAGGCGGGAGACGGCCAGCAGGCCCTGGACGCCATCACATCCAACCCCGACATCGGCGTCACCATTCTGGACATTATGGTTCCCGGGGACATGGACGGCTTTGAGGTATGCCGCCGGATCCGGGCCACCAATAAGCAGATGGGTATTATCATGCTCACCGCCCGCACCCAGGAGATGGACAAGGTCACGGGGCTGATGACCGGGGCGGACGACTATGTGACAAAGCCCTTCTCTCCTGCGGAGCTGACTGCCCGGATTGACGCGCTGTACCGCCGGATCGGCGGGGACAGCAGCGCCGCCTCGGAGCTTCTGACCCAGGGACCCTTCGTCATGAACACCCGGAACCACACCCTGGAGAAAAACGGCAATCGGATTCGGCTGACCCAGGTGGAGTACGCGATTCTCAAGCTGTTCATGCAGAACCCCGGCAGAGCCCTTTCCCGGGAGGACATCCTGGCGGCGGTCTGGGGCCGGGACTATGAGGGAGAGCTGAAGATTGTGGATGTGAACATCCGGCGGCTGCGGATCAAGATCGAGGACGACACCACTTCGCCCACCTATATCACCACCGTCTGGGGCCTGGGTTATAAGTGGGGCGCGTGATTGGAATGAAGCCAAGTTTTCAGGTAGGCGGACTGCGAAAGCGGTGGCTTGTCAACACCGCCGGTGTTGTGCTGGCCCTGGGGCTGGTTTGCGTTCTCATTATCACGGCGGCTTTTTCCGCCTACTACTATACCCAAATGGAATCGGACATGAAGCGGAGGGCCAGTACCACGGCGGACTTCTTTGACGATTACATTGACCAGCCTTATATTGACTTTTACCAGTCCTGCATCACCTACGCCAAGACCTTTGAGAGAAAAAACACCATGGAGCTGCAATTCATCAGCGCCCAGGGCGGGCTGGTTGCCTCCTCCTTCGGACAGTGGGCAGGCCAGTCCCCCAGTACGCCGGAGATCCGGAAGGCCATAGACAGCCGGGGCATTGTGTCCTACATTGGCAGGGACCCCCATACCGGGGAGCGGATCATCGCGGTTTCCAGCCCCATGATCTACAGCACCGGGGAAGTGATTGGAGTGCTCCGGTATGTGACCTCCACCCGGCTGGTGGACGGGCAGATCCTGCTGGTGGCAGGGACCAGCGGCATGGTGCTGCTGGTTGTTATGCTGATGGTGATGATCACCAGCAATATTTACCTTCGCTCCATTATGAATCCGGTGGCGGAGATCACAGAAAAGGCAAAGCGGATTGCAAACGGCAGCTATGGCGTCCAGATCAAGACGTCCTATAAGGACGAAATCGGAGACCTGGCGGACACCATCAATGAAATGTCCAACAAGATCGCCCAGAATGAGAAGATGCAGGGAGAGTTTATCTCCCAGCTTTCCCACGAGCTGCGCACGCCGCTGACGGTGATCAACGGCTGGAGCGAAACCCTGCTGGCGGATGAAAATATGGACGCGGACACCCGGCAGGGCATGAAGATCATTTCCAGCGAGGCAAAGCGACTGACGGAGATGGTCATGGAGCTGCTGGACTTCACCCGGATGCAGGACGGCCGTGTCACCCTGTCTGTGGAGCCTACGGACCTGCGGGCGGAATTTGAGGACACCGTATATATGTACGGCAGCCGCCTGGCTCAGGATGGCATCACCCTCAACTATGAGGACACCGATGAGGACATTCCGGAAATCCCATGTGATCCTAAGCGCCTGCGGCAGGTCTTCCTGAATATCCTGGACAACGCCGCCAAGCACGGCGGGGAGGGAAAGCGCATTGACGCCTCCATCCATGCGGAGGAGGACAGCGTGGTGGTCCGGATCCGGGACTATGGCCCGGGCATTCCGGAGGATGAAATCCCACTGGTGAAAAAGAAATTTTACAAGGGCAGCTCCAAAGCCCGGGGTACCGGCATCGGCCTTGCGGTGTGTGATGAGATCGTGGAGATGCACGACGGCACCCTGACTCTGGAAAACGCCCCCGGCGGCGGTACTCTGGTAACGGTACGGCTGCCTATGAGTCACTAACAGCCCTCTCAGTCACGGCGCTTTCGCACCATGACAGCTCCCCTAAAGGGGGAGCCAAGTGTGTTTCACTCTTTTCTGATCAGTCTAAAAATTAGAACCACGCCCTTGGCTCTCCCGCTGGGAGAGCTGGCTCAGCGCGAAGCGCTGAGACTGAGAGGGCTTTATAAGGAGAATCCTGTTTCTATGGCAAAAGACGAAAATGTTTGCTGTGAAAAGTTCAAAACCATGATTGGCGGTCAGGCGCTGATTGAAGGCATCATGATGCGGGGCCCGGACACCGACGCGGTGGTGATCCGGGGAAAGGACGGCCTGACGGTGGAATGCACCCCCAGAAAGTTAAATCCACCCAAATCCCCTAAAACATGGCCCTTTATCCGGGGCGTCTTTAACTTCCTGGATTCCAATATCGTGGGCGTGAAGGCCCTGCTTCGCTCGGCGGACTTAGCGCCGGAGGAAATGCAGGAGGAGCCAAGTAAGTTTGACCTTTGGCTGGAAAAGAAGCTGGGCAGTGAGAAATTCCAGCAGGCCGTGCTGGGGCTTGCCGTCGTCATGGGACTGGGCCTTTCCATCCTGCTGTTCTTCCTGCTGCCTATGGTGATCAGCGGCTTTTTTGACCGGTGGATCCCGAATAACCTGGTGCTGAACCTGGTGGAGGGCCTGATCCGCATGGTGATTTTCGTCCTGTATATGTTCCTGATCTCTCGGATGGGGGAGATGAAACGGCTTTTCTCCTACCACGGGGCGGAGCATAAGACCATCCGCTGCTATGAGGCTGGCCTGCCTCTGACGGTGGAAAACGTCCGGAAGATGACCCGGCTCCACCCAAGGTGCGGCACCAGCTTCCTGCTGGTGGTGATGGTCATTTCCATTGTAATCTTCTCCATTGCCTCCTCCCTGCTCCTTTCTCTGGCTCCCGGGCTGGACGCCATGCGGGGCAGCTTCCTGTACCGCCTGATTATGATTGTCTTCAAGCTGCTCCTGCTGCCCATTGTGGTGTCCATCACCTATGAGATCAACCGCTGGGCGGGAAAACACGACAACTGGTTTACGAAAATCATCACCGCCCCCGGTATGTGGATGCAGAATTTCACCACCAACGAGCCGGACGATTCCATGATTGAGGTGGGCATTGCGGCGGTGGAGGCGGTGCTGCCCCAGCAGGAGGGAGCCGATCGATGGTAAAACAGTACGGCCAGCTTTACCTGGACACCCGTCGGGCGCTGATGGCAGTGGAGGAAAACCAGGACGCGTCGAATATCGCCCGGCAGCTTATCTGTCATGTTTCCGGAAAGAGCCTGGAGGAGATCCTGGCAAATCGGGAGCTGTACGCGGATGAGGCTGTGGTGAAGAAAACGGAAGCGGGCCTGAAGCGGCTGCTTTCGGGAGAGCCCCTTGCTTATGTGCTGGGGGAGTGGGCGTTCTATGGAATGCCCCTGCACATTACTCCCGACGTGCTGATCCCCCGGGATGATACGGTGGCCGTAGCGGAAATGGCCATCCGCAAAGCCCTGTTCCTGGAGCAGGACCCCCGGATTCTGGACCTGTGCTGCGGCTCCGGGTGTATCGGAATCGCCATTGCCAGCCGGGTCAAGGACGCGAAGGTGACGCTGGCGGATTTAAGCCGGGAAGCGCTGGCGGTGGCAAAAGACAATGTCTCCTTAAATAAGCTTACTGGCCGGGTTCGCTGTCTCCAGGCGGACGCCCTGACCCCACCGGATCCCTTTATGGGGAAGTTTGATATGATCGTCTCCAACCCGCCCTATGTGACGGAGGAGGAGATGGAGCAGCTGCCTCCCAGCGTCAAGGATTTTGAGCCCCACATGGCCCTGAACGGCGGGGAAGATGGTCTTAATTTCTACCGTGCCATTGGGCAGAACTATCGTAAGGCGTTAAAACCCGGGGGCTTTCTGTGCCTGGAATTTGGCATGGGCCAGGGAGACGCGGTGTGCGATATCCTGGAGGAAAACGGATATACCATTCTGGAACGGACCAGAGATTATAATGACAGAGAAAGAGCCGTGCTGTCTCAGTACGGCGGGAAGGAACGATAACCATGGCGACAAAGAAAACTGTTTATGAAGCCCCCAGTCCTGCGGCGGACAAGAAAAAGGCCCTGCAAACCGCTTTGAGCCAGATCGACAAGAACTTCGGCAAGGGCACGGTCATGCGTCTGGGCGACCGACCGGAAATGAACGTGGAGGCCATCCCCACCGGTTCCCTGGCCCTGGACGCGGCTCTGGGCATCGGCGGCGTACCCAGAGGCCGGATCGTGGAGATCTACGGACCGGAATCCTCCGGTAAGACCACCCTGGCCCTGCATATTCTGGCAGAGGCCCAGAAACGGGGGGGTGAAGTGGCCTTCGTGGATGCGGAGCACGCCCTGGACCCCGTCTATGCCCAGGCGCTGGGTGTGGATATTGATAACCTGCTGGTTTCCCAGCCGGACACCGGCGAGCAGGCTCTGGAGATCACCGACGCCCTGGTCCGCTCCGGCGCCATCGACGCGGTGGTGGTGGACTCCGTGGCGGCCCTGGTTCCCAAGCAGGAAATCGAGGGCGAGATGGGCGACACCTTTGTGGGCCTCCAGGCGAGGCTAATGTCCCAGGCCCTGCGCAAATTGGCGGGCACTATCGCGAAAACCAACTGCGTGGTTATTTTCATCAACCAGCTGCGTATGAAAATCGGCGTCATGTACGGCAACCCCGAAACCACTACCGGCGGCAACGCCCTGAAGTTCTATTCCTCCGTCCGTTTGGATGTGCGGCGCGTTGAGGCCATTAAGGAGGGCGGCAACGTCATTGGCAACAAGACCCGGGTGAAGGTGGTCAAGAACAAGTGCGCGCCTCCCTTCCGGGAAGCGGTCTTTGAGATCCTGTACGGACAGGGCATTTCCAAGTGGGGCGAGCTGGTGGATCTGGCGGTCCAGATGGACATTATTCAGAAGAGCGGCAGCTGGTTCTCCATGGGTGACGACCGGATCGGCCAGGGTGCCAACTCCGTGAAGGAGTACCTGATTGCCAATCCCGAAATCGCTCAGAAGGTGGAGGCGGAGGTCCGGGAAAACCTCTGGAAGCTGGGCGGAACCGCCCCCAAGGCCCAGGCAAAGGCTGCGGATAAGGCAGTATCCGTGGACGCCGACGACTTTAACGATGAGGATTGAGTCCCTGAAAACGTCCCCGGATCGGGCGGGCCGGTACTGGCTTACCTTCGAGGGCGGCGAAAGGCTGGGTCTGTATCGCCAGACGGTGGAGGACTTCGGCCTGTATGCGGGAAAAGAGCTGACAGAAGAAGAGGATGCGGCTTTGCGCACGGCTGCGGGACAGATGTCCGCGAAAATGCGGGCGGTGCGGATCGTCTCCGCCTCCAGCGTGTCCCGGAAGGATTTGGAGCAGCGGCTGGTCCGAAAGGGGGAGGACCCCGGCCAGGCCAAGGAAGCTGTCCAATGGATGGAGGACCTGCACCTGATCAGCGACCGGGACACCGCCGAACAGGTGGTGCGCAGCTGCATCGCCAAGGGCTACGGCCTGTCAAGAGCCAAGCAAGCGTTGTACGAAAAGCGGATTCCCAAGGAATACTGGGAGGAAGCCCTGGCAGACTACCCGGATCAGAGCGAAAAAATCGAAGCCTTTCTCCGCACCCGTCTGGATGGGGAATCGGATCAGAAGGACGTAAAGCGGGCGGTAGACGCCCTGATCCGCCGGGGGCACAGCTACGGCGCTATCCGACGGGTTCTGAATGAACTCAGCTTTGATACAGAAGACAGGATCGAGGATTTTTAGAGTATGGCGAATATAGGTTTTATTTCCCTTGGCTGCGCCAAGAATCAGGTGGACTGCGAGCGGATGATGCACCGAGTTCAGGAAGCCGGACATACGGTGAAGGCAGATATTGTGGGCAGCGACGTGGTGGTGATCAACACCTGCGGCTTCATTGACTCCGCAAAAAGCGAGGCTATCGACTATATCCTCCAGACAGCCGCTTTGAAAGCAGAGGGCCTGGTGGGGAAGATCCTGGTGACGGGGTGCCTGTCCCAGCGGTATCAGGAGGAAATCCTGAAGGAAATGCCGGAAGTGGACGGGATTCTCGGTACCGGAAGCTTCCCGCAGGTGGTACCTGCCATTGAAAAGCTGCTATCCGGGGAGACGGTTGTGGACTTTGGCTCCATTGACGCCCCCGAGGTGGAATGCGGCCGGGTGCTGACCACTCCGGAGCATTATGCCTTCATTAAGATTGCGGAGGGCTGTGACAACCGGTGCGCCTACTGCATCATTCCCTATCTGCGGGGTAAGTACCGCAGCCGCCACTTAGACGATGTATTGTATGAAGCCCGGGTGCTGGCCAGCCAGGGCGTGAAGGAACTGATCGTGGTGGCCCAGGATACCAGCCGGTACGGCACGGATTTCCCGGGCGGTAAGCGGCTGCTGCCCACGCTCCTGCGGGAGCTTTGCAAAATCGACGGCCTCCACTGGATTCGCGTTCACTACGTCTATCCCGATGAAATCGACGATGAATTCATTGACGTCATGGCCTCCGAACCGAAGATTGTGAAATACCTGGATATCCCCCTCCAGCACTGCAACAGTGAAATCCTCACCCGGATGAACCGCCGGGGAGATGGGGAGTACCTCCGTCAGCTGCTTCAAAAGCTCCGTGACCGGATTCCGGGCCTGGTAATCCGTACCAGCCTGATCACCGGCCTGCCGGGAGAAGGGGAAGAAGAGTTCCAGGAGCTGTGTGACTTCCTTCGGGAGGTTCGCATGGAGCGGGTAGGTGCCTTTGCTTTCTCTCCGGAGGAGGGGACCCCCGCCGCCGAGATGGATTACCCCGATAGGTCGATCGCCCAGCACCGGGCAGAGGTGGTGGAAATGCTCCAATCGGACATCATGGACGCCTACAACGCCTCCTTGCTGGGCCGGACCATGGAGGTATTGGTGGACGGCTATGATGAGGAACGGGAGCAGTTTTTTGGCCGTACCTACGCCGACTCTCCGGACATTGACGGAAGGGTGTGGCTTGCCAGTGACGAGCCTCTTCGGGAGGGCGAGTTTGTTATAGTCACCATGGATGGATGCATCGAGGGCGATCTATCGGGCTTTGTAGTGGAGGAAGAAGCATGACGACAGCGACGAAATTTACCCTGGCCCGGGTGGCTATGATTCCGGTGTATTTAGCGACCATGTACTTATCCCACGGCGAGGCAAACGCCTGGATGTACGTTTCTCTGGGCATCTTCATTCTGGCAAGCCTGACAGACACCTTAGACGGCTATATTGCCCGGCACTATAACCAGGTCACGGACTTTGGAAAGTTCCTGGACCCATTGGCGGACAAGCTGCTGACCCTGGCGGCCATGTGTATGTTCTGCCAGTGGAATGTGTTCCCCGCCTGGGCACTGATGGTGGTGCTGGCCCGGGAGTTTGCCGTGTCCGGCCTTCGGATGGTGGCCTCCGGCAAAGGCAACGTCATTGCCGCCGGTTGGAGCGGCAAGATCAAGACGGCCAGCACCATGGTGGGGCTGTGCGTCATGATGGCCGTGCCAGGGATTCCGGTGCTGAACTGGATCGTCATTACAGTAATCGTGGCGACCACTCTGTATTCCGGCGTAGAATACTTTGTTCAGAACTGGACCTGCCTGAAAAACTGATGAAAGCTTAAAAATTGCGCGGCGGATAAAGCTGCGCAATTTTTTTAGGGAAAAGGCACAAAGCCAACGCCAAGGCCCTCCCCTTTGGGGAGGGTGGCCGAGCGCAAGCGAGGTCGGGTGAGGTGGTGAAGGGCTGGAGCAACGCTGGGGGAAGCCCTCTCAGGCAGCTTACGGCTGCCAGCTCTCCCAAAGGGAGTGCCAAGCGAGTTGCCCAAATACTTTAAAACGGCGAAGAAATGGGACGGGGCACTTGACTCCCCCTCTGGGGGAGCTGTCGCAGCGCAAAGCGCTGTGACTGAGAGGGCTTTACTCACTACAAAAATTTTTTGATGCTATGCAACAAAAAAGCACCCCCAATCGTATCTCATACAGGAAAGGAGATGACGCAGTTGCTTAACCCTAAGAAAAAAGAGCGGGATATTCTCGCCATCTATGACCGCCATGTGGACGCCGTGTACCGGGTTTGCTATTCCTTCATGAAAAACAAAGCGGAAGCGGAGGACATGACCCAGGAAACATTCTTAAAGTTACTGTCCTGCAACCAGGAATTTGAAAATGAGCGCCACGAAAAAGCCTGGCTCATTGTCACGGCCTCCAACCTGTGTAAAGACGCCCTGAAAAAGTGGTGGCGCAAAAACGAGGATATCGACGACTACCCGGGTCTCGCTCAGCCGGGGCAGGACATGGACAATTATGTCCTGGATGCCATATTGCGGCTGCCGGAGGACTACAAGGAGGCCGTGTACCTATACTACTACGAAGGCTACACTACAGCCGAAATTGCCGTTCACGCCGGATGCGCGGAGGGCAGCATTCGCAGCCGTCTTTCCCGTGCCCGGAAAATGCTGCAAACCATGTTGGGAGGTGGGAGAAAATGAAAAATACGAAAATCATTCAGGCTTGGGACACCATAACGCCCACCGCTGCTCAGAAAAGAAGAATGCGGAATTCTCTGGAAGCAAAGCTGACTGCTGTCAAAACGTCTCCCAAATCCGAAGACTTAGGTCTGCTGGACTTTACCCTTCCCCAGTCCACCCCGGAGGAAACCGGGAAGCACACCCAAAAGCCCCGACCCAAGTGCCAGGCGGTTCAGCCGAAAAAGAACCGGGGAAGCGCCTTTGCCGCGGTGGCTGCCCTGCTGGCCGTGGTCATTGCGGGGGGATTGTTCCTGGGGGTCATGACTGGGAACATGGGCGGAAACCCCAGCTTTGTCGCCCCGAAGGAGACGGAAGCCCCTAAGACTACGGAAGATACCAAGCCTACGGAACTTCCCGCTGCCTATCAGGAGATTATCCAGACCTACGTCACCGCCATCGAAGGGGGCTGGAACCCGGAGCAGTGTAATCATGCCAATATCAGCATTCTGACTGCCAATGTCCAAAGTACGGAGGACCTGGGCTATGCCATGATGGACCTGGATGAGGACGGGGAAGAGGAGCTGCTGATCACCGACGGCAATGTGATTTATAGCCTCTATTCCCTGACACCGTCGGGGGAAACCGTGTGCTTCATCACCGGCATGGAGCGGGATGCCTACTATCTCAGTGACAACGGAATCATTGCCAATGTGGGTTCCGGCGGCGCAGCGATTTCGTATTATATCTTCTACAGCTTCTCCAATGATACCCTGGACGTGATCCAGCAGTTGACCTATGACGCCTATACCGACCCGGAAAACCCCTGGTTCCGGGGGGAGATGGAGGAAAACATCACCGAAGAACAGGCAAACGCCATCATCGACGCCTATCCCCACCGGTATATTTCCCATACCACTCTGTCCGGCCGGCAGCCCCTGCAAGAGCTGGCGGTTCCCGATGAAGAGACCCTGAAGGGCTTTGCCCAGCAGCTGCCGCCCCTGGTCAATGGGGATAACTTCGCACAGTACCAGCTGTATTGCTTCTACGACTACGACGGGGACGGGGAAACCGAACTGCTTCTTGGCACTGGGAACGCCGTATACATGGTGCTGGAACTGGACCCGTCTCAGGCGGACAACACGCCCTTTTTTGTCAGTCCCTCGGGGGCGGCCTATCCCTGTGAGAATCATGTCATGGAATCCGTCAGCTACGGCCAGGGGTATACCCGATTTTACTACCTGCAATATGGGGGAGAAAATGACGGGATGGCCCTGGACTATGTGTACACGGACGGGCAGACCTGGTATCGTATGGACGAAAACGAAGAGGAGATTTCCCTTTCCGAAGAGGAGGCCCAGGCCATCCGGGGAAAATATAACCATCTGAATCTGCCCTGGAAGAATATCTCCGAATTTCCTGTGACCATTCCGGTATCTACCGGGGAACGGATTTCTGCTCTGTTTGATGATCTCTTCCTGCCCATTGCCGAGGAAGGAAAGCATCTGACAGAGGACGAACTGAGAATCCGACTGGAAGAAAAGGGTTTCCTTGGGGCGGAGAATGAGGAGCTGATTACCGTGGTGGACACGGAGGTACCCGAGGCCTATCTGCGTTATCCCGTGGCCGATGCCAGCGGCTATGTGAACGGGCCGCTGACCTATGCTTACCCCGGCACAGTGGGGCGCTATGTGGCGGTGCAATGGGAGGGAGATACGGCCCAGTATTGGATGGAAACGGGCACCAACCGGATTCCCTACAGCGTTTCTTCCGCCCAGGAGCTGACGGATTTTCTCACCATGGACGACAACACTCTGCTGGCTATGAAAACAGCGGAAAGCTTTGCCCGTGCCTATTTCGCGGGGGGCAGAAGCGGAATGCTGAAACAGACGGCTTCCGATGTGACCATTGGGGAGAACAAAATGTTCAGCTTGGATGGGTTAGACCTGACGCTCCAGCAGATCAGCGGCCTGTATGACGTGGAGGAACGGTACAACCGGGAAGGGTTTATTCTGGTATCGGCGGCGGTGTATCTGAACGACATGGATTCCTACGACTATCTGTCCATGGAGCTGGTGAAGGAAAACGAAGAGTGGAAGGTCCACAACTGGTGGCTGGAAAAATAGCATAAAAGGCCGGGATGAAACCCCGGCCTTCCTGTTTAGTTCATAGGAAATTCCTGAACGCTCTTCCAGTTCAACTCCACAGGCGTGTAGGAATCCACGATTTTCTGCATCTCTTCCTCGGAAATGGCTTCTCTTTCTTCGCCGCTGTTGTCCTTTACCAGATCGTACTTCCACCAGGTCTCGTCGTAGACGCTGTATTCCACACGGAGGGTGGGGCTCATGAAGCCCCCCTGATCCAGCCGGAAATACCAGTGGTAGCCTGCTCCATCCAGGTAGCGATAGTCCCACAGAATGTTTCCCTCACACAGGACCCCCACATCCGCTATGGCGATGCAGCTGGTCTTCCCGTCCACCATAGACCAGATGGATCGGATGTGTCCGTCCTTGCCCAGAAGCAGATCTTCCTCGCCGTCTCCCGTCACATCCCAAAGGCAAAAGTTCATGGTGCCCCAGAAGTTCTCAAATCCGCCGCTCATGTGGCTGGTGAAGTAGTCCTCATGATCCCGCGATCATTTTTCACGATGCCCACTGCCAGGGCGTGGAGCCGCCGGCCGTAGATTTGGTCCGTGCAGCGGATGGCATCTTCGTTTCTGGCGAAGAACAGTTCCAGTATTTTGCTGTCTTCCATATGGATTCACCTCACTTGTTTTTTTGTTCTTCACCCTATAAGACTGGTTTTCATCGAAAATCCTCACATCTCAGTATACATTTTTTTCAGAAAAAGGAAAGAGAAAATCCCGGGGAAAGGGCGGCCTGATTGTGCATCCGGGGTAGTCCGTTCCGGTCGGGTCGCCGGGCAGTCTTTATGCCGTCTTCAAAATTGGGGGAAGCTGAAAAAACAGTTGACTTTTCTTATGTTTCCCGGTATAATAAATAAGCTTCAAATGCTAGTGTAGCACAGTCGGTAGTGCATCTCACTCGTAATGAGAAGGTCGCCTGTTCGAGTCAGGTCACTAGCTCCAAAAAACGACAAGCTTCCATGAGAGGCTTGTCGATTTTACTGCTAAAAATAAAGGACTGTGTGACATGAAGGAACTAATGAAGCTGTTCTGGACCTTCGCCAAGATCGGCGTGATGACCTTCGGCGGCGGCTACGCCATGCTCCCCATGCTCCAGCGGGAAGTGGTGGAGAACCGGGGCTGGGCCACGGAGGAGGAACTGATGGACTATTTCGCCATCGGCCAGTGCACCCCTGGCATCATCGCCGTCAATACCGCCACCTTTGTGGGGCAGAAGCAGAAGGGAATTCTGGGCGGCATCGTGGCCTCCCTGGGCATCGTGTTCCCATCTCTCGTGATCATTTCAATACTGGCCGGGGTCATTGAAGCATACTCCCACCTGGCTTGGGTCCAGCACGCCTTTGGGGGCGTTCGGGTCTGCGTATGCGTACTGATTCTCAATGCCGTGGTGAAGCTGTATAAAAAGGCAGTGGTGGATAAATTCACCCTGGCCATTTTCCTGCTGGTGGCAGTGGGCAGTTACTTTACGCCCGTCAGCCCGGTGATCTTTGTACTGGCGGCAGCTGTGGCGGGAATTGTGCTGAAAAGTCTGGAAGGGAGGAAAGGGTAATGCTGTATCTGCGGCTATTCTGGGAGTTTTTTAAAACCGGCCTGTTTGCCATCGGCGGCGGTATGGCCACCATTCCCTTCCTCTATGACATTTCCGACGCCACGGGCTGGTTTACGCACAATGACCTTGCCAACATGATTGCCGTCAGCGAATCCACTCCTGGTCCCATCGGCGTGAATATGGCGACCTATGTGGGTTTCATCACCGGCATGAACGGGAACGGAACTGTGGGAGCCATCCTGGGTGCGGTGATTGCCACCCTGGGCCTGATTACGCCCTGCATTCTTGTGATTCTGGTGATCGCTGCCATTCTGAAAAGCTTCCGGGACAACGCCCATGTAAACCATGCTTTTTATGGCCTCCGGCCGGCGTCCACGGGCTTAATTGCCGCGGCGGGGCTCAGCGTCATGGTGGCCAATCTGTTCCAGGAGGGAATGACAGGACTGGCCGTCATCAACTGGAAGGGCTGGATTTTGGCGACGGTGCTCTGGCTGCTGACAAACAAAATCCAAAAGACAAAGGGGTTGCATCCCATCGTGTTCATCGGGCTGGCCGCAGTGGCTGGCATACTCTTTTCTATGTAATAATAAGCACCCCGTAACCGCCTTGGTTACGGGGTGCTTGCGTTATGAAATTACTGTTCCAGGTACTGCACAAACCCCAGGGTCATGTAGTCCAGATATACCTGCTTGTCCGGGGTCTTGCCCATTGTTACCCGGTGGCAGCGCACCTCCCAGACCGGCTGGCCCTGCAGCTCGGACTTCTCGATTTCAAATACATGGTTCCAGCTTCTGCCCTCCATGTAGGCAGGTGCCTTCAGGAAGCGAATCAGCTCCAAACGGCGGAAGTGGAAGGTGGGAAACGCATTCTGGATGCACAGCTCAAAAAACTGCTCCGCATCCCGGACGCTGCCCAATTCGAAGGTACTGCGGATCATAGCGCCGTAATCTTGCATAAAAAACCCTCCTTAAAGCTTATTGTATGCCTTTTCCAGGAATTTCTGACTGTTTACAATCACCCTGGTGTGGGTGCCCCGGCCGATTTCCCCGGCTTCGTCAAAGGCACAGACAGCAAATGTGACCTTTCTCCCGTCCACGGCTGTGACCTCTGCCTCTGCCCGAACCTCCAGACCCACCGGGGTTGCCGAGATATGCTCGATGGCGAGGGAGGTACCCACGCTGGTCTGGTCCTCGCCCAGCACGCCCATCAATGCCTCACAGGCAGCGCCCTCCATCAGGGCCACCATACAGGGAGTGGCGTAGACCAGCAGATCGCCGGAGCCTACCTCCTTGGCGGTGTCCTCCCGTTCTGTCAAAGTGCTAACCTCTCCCTTTAATCCAATGGTAATTTCCAAAGGTAACACGACCTTTCTCATTTCTAAGGAAGCTCCGCCACTCAGCCGCAGATGATTTATTCAGAGTTTCCCTAAATATAATATACTCGAAATTCCCGGGAGTGTCAACGAAAAGGGTTGCGCTTTCCGGAAAAATTCTCTATAATAGGGAAAAAGACAGGAGGGTTTCCTTATGAACATGAACGACAAGCTGAACTTAACCATGCTCTGTGACTTCTACGAGCTGACCATGGGCAACGGCTACTTTGCCTGCGGCTGCGGGGAGAAGATCACCTACTTTGATCTGTTCTTCCGGCGCTGTCCCGATGGCGGCGGCTTTGCCATTGCGGCGGGACTGGAGCAGATCATACAGTATATTCAGGACCTCCACTTTTCCGAGGAGGACATCGACTATCTCCGGGGCAGAAACCTGTTCAGCGAGGCGTTTCTGAACTATCTGGCGAATTTCCGGTTCACGGGAGACATTTGGGCGGTGCCCGAGGGGACCCCTGTCTTCCCCAGGGAGCCGGTGATCACGGTACGGGCCCCTGCCATTCAGGCCCAGCTTCTGGAAACCTATCTGCTGCTGTGCGTCAATCACCAGAGCCTGATCGCCACCAAGGCCAACCGGGTGGTTCGGGCGGCAGAGGGGCGGACGGTGCTGGAATTTGGCTCCCGCCGTGCCCAGGGTGCGGACGCCGCCATTCTGGGAGCAAGGGCTGCCTATATTGGCGGATGCCACGGAACGGCCTGTACCATTTCCGACCAGCTCTACGGTGTCAAGGCCGGCGGCACCATGGCCCACGCCTGGGTACAGATGTTTGACAGCGAATACGAGGCCTTTAAGACCTACACGGAGCTTTACCCCACCAATGCGACCCTTTTGGTGGATACTTACAACACCCTGAAATCCGGCGTTCCCAACGCCATCCGGGTCTTCAACGAGGTACTGAAGCCTCTGGGCATCAAAAAGTGCGGCATCCGTCTGGATTCCGGCGACCTGGCCTACCTGACCCAGCAGGCAAGAATTATGCTGGATGAGGCGGGCTGGACGGAGTGCCAGATTTCCGTTTCCAACTCCCTGGATGAGTACATCATCCGGGACATCCTCCGCCAGGGGGCAAAGATTGATATGTTCGGCGTAGGCGAACGGCTGATCACCGCCAAGTCCGAGCCGGTCTTTGGCGGCGTCTACAAGCTGGTGGCCGTGGAGAACGGGGCAGGGGAGGTCCAGCCTAAGATCAAGATTTCTGAGAATGTGGGCAAGATCACCACCCCTCACTATAAGCGGCTGTACCGGTTCTATGGGAAGGACACCGGCAAGGCCATTGCCGACTACCTGGCTGTGTATGACGAGCAGGTGGATGACAGCCAGAATCTGGAAATCTTCGACCCGGAGGCCACCTGGAAGCGGAAGCAGGTCTACAACTTCACGGCAAAGGAACTGCAGGTTCCCATTTTCCAGGGCGGCAAGCTGGTGTACAAGCTGCCTTCTTTGGAGGAAATCCGCACCTATTGCCGGGAACAGGTGGACACATTGTGGGAGGAGGTCAAGCGGTTTGACAATCCCCAGACCTATTATGTGGATTTAAGCCAGAAGCTCTGGGATATCAAATATAGCCTGCTGGAACACAATGGAAAATAAGCATCGTACCCCCGCCGGGGCCATGGCCCTGGGCGGTGTGCTGGCTGCTCTGGCGGCGGTGATTATGGGTATGGGTACCCTGATTCCTGCGGCGACCTACGTCTGTCCTATGATCTGCACCCTCCTGCTGCAAGTGGTTCTGACAAAATGCGGCAGCCGGTACGCCTGGGCCTGGTTCGGGTGTGTGGCCATCCTTGGGCTGTTGTTTGCCCCGGATAAGGAGGCAGCGGTAATCTTCTGTTTTTTGGGCTACTACCCAATCATTAAGCCGAAGCTGGACAGGAAAAAAGGAAAGTGGCTGTGGAAGGCTCTGTACTTTAACCTTGTGATCCTGGCGGCTTACGCTTTCCTGATCTACCTGATGGGGCTTCAGGACGTGGTGGCGGAGTTTACGGAAATGGGCATCGCCATGACCATGGTCCTGCTGCTTCTGGGCAATCTGACCTTTTTCCTGCTGGATAGGCTCCTGGGAATGGTCCCGAAAAAGCGTCGGAGATAGGGTAGTCTATGGAAAAAAGTTGGTATCTCTATATCCTCCGCTGCGGGGATGGCACCCTCTATACCGGCATCACCACGGACGTTGACCGGCGGCTGGAGGCCCACCGCAGCGGCACTGGGGCGAAATATACCCGGGGGAGAGGGCCGCTGACCGTAGTGTACCGGGAAGCCTGCGGAACTCATTCCGAAGCCCTGAAACGGGAGCTGGCGGTGAAAAGCCTTAGCCGGGAGCAGAAGGAAGCCTTAATTGCACAAGAACGCGCATAGGTTTTATCCTGTGCGCGTTTTTATATGGCAGACACAGCGGCTGTGGCAACCCCTGTAGCGGCTATGACGTTTTTTCTCCCGCCACTGCGCTTGGCTTACCCCTTACACAGGGAAGCCTTGGGCGCTGCCGCTCTATTGCGAAATACAGGAATCTTCCCTTTGACCAATTCTTATAGGGAGACTTCCTGCCCTCCTGGGGCGCATTTTTTTGCAATTCCCTACTTGACAAATGAGTTAGTGTATGCTAATATACAGGAGTTAGTAGAGGCTAACTTCAAAAAAAGCACACCACAGTATCTCATAGAACAGGAGGAAGAACATGAAAACGCTGAAAGACGCAAAGGTGGGGCAGAGCTATACGGTGGTAAAGCTCCACGGGGAAGGGGCAGTCCGCCGCCGGATCATGGACATGGGCATCACCAAGAACGTGGAGGTATTCATCCGGAAGGTAGCCCCCCTGGGAGACCCCATTGAGATCAACATTCGGGGCTATGAGCTGAGCCTCCGCAGATCCGACGCGGAAATGATCGAAGTTTATTGATTCTATAAGCGAAAGAGAGGAAACACTGTATGAGCATTCGCATTGCCCTTGCGGGCAACCCCAACAGCGGTAAGACCACGCTGTTCAATATTCTCACCGGCTCCAACCAATATGTGGGCAACTGGCCGGGGGTGACGGTGGAGAAAAAGGAGGGCGCCCTGAAGGGTTACGATGACGTGGTGATCCAGGACCTGCCCGGGATTTACTCCCTGTCTCCCTACTCTCCGGAGGAAGTCGTCACCCGGCGCTATCTGGTGGGGGACCATCCGGACGCCATCCTGGATATTGTGGACGGCACCAACATTGAGCGGAACCTGTACCTGACCACCCAGCTGATCGAACTGGGACACCCGGTGGTCATCGCCGTGAACATGATCGACCTGGTGCGCAAAAACGGGGACAACATCGACCTCACCAAGTTAGGCAAGGCCCTGGGCTGTGTCTGCGTGGAGATCAGCGCCTTGAAAAGCGAGGGCTGCCTGGAGGCGGCCGAAAAGGCGGTGGCCCTGGCCCGGAACCATACCCACGGGGATATGCCCCATGTGTTTAACGGCAGTGTGGAACACGCCCTGGCCCATATCGAGGAATCCATCGAGGGCCATGTGCCGGATAACTACCTGCGCTGGTACGCCATCAAGCTGTTTGAGCGGGACGAACGGGTCCAGCAGGAGGCAGGCTTAAGCCCGGAGCTCCTCCAGCACATCGACCAGCATATTTCCGACTGCGAAAAGGAAATGGACGACGACGCGGAGAGCATCATTGCCGACCAGCGCTATACTTACATAGGGAGTGTGGTCCAGAAGGCAGTGAAGAAAAAGGCCCAGAAACACGCCCTGACCCTGTCCGACAAGATCGACCGGATCGTCACCAACCGGATTCTGGCCCTGCCCATCTTCGCCTGCGTCATGTTCCTGATGTACGCCATCGCCATGGGCAGCTTCCCCTTCTCCATCGGCACCATCGGCACGGACTGGGCAAACGACGTGCTCTTTGGCGCCTGGATTCCGGGACTTTTTGATCGTTTGCTGACTGCTCTCCACGTGAGCTCCTGGCTCTACGGCCTGGTAATGGACGGTATCTTAGCCGGCGTGGGGGCAGTGCTGGGCTTTGTGCCCCAGATTCTGGTGCTCTCCTTCCTGCTGGCTGTTCTGGAGGACGTGGGATATATGTCCCGGGTGGCCTTCATTATGGATCGGATCCTGCGGAAGTTCGGCCTCAGCGGCAAATCCATCATCCCCATGCTGGTAGCTACCGGCTGCGGCGTTCCCGGCATCCTGGCCTCCCGGACCATTGAACAGGATCGGGACCGGAAGATCACCGTCATGACTACGGGCTTCATTCCCTGCGGGGCGAAGATGCCCATCATCGGCCTGTTCGCCGGGGCTGTGTTCGGCAATTCCCCCCTGGTTGCCGTGTCCGCTTTCTTCATCGGCGTGTGCGCTGTAATTGTCTCCGGTGTGATTCTCAAGAAATTTAAGGCCCTGGCAGGAAAGCCCGCTCCCTTTGTCATGGAGCTGCCTGCCTACCATATGCCCTCAGCAAGAAACGTGTTCCGTGCCACCGGCCAGCGGGGCTGGGACTTCGTGAAGCGGGCCACAACCATTGTGCTGCTCAGCTCCATTGTCATTTGGTTCCTGAAGAGCTACGGCGTCGTGGGCGGCGTGTTCCAGGCCGTGGAGGACAGCAATCTGTCTTTGCTCGCCCAGATCGGCAAGGCCGTGGCATGGATCTTCTATCCCCTGGGCTGGATGGGGGACATGGCCTGGAAGGCAACGGTGGCAACCTTTACCGGCCTCGTCGCCAAGGAGCAGGTGGTCATGACCTTTGGCTCCCTGTATCACTTTGGTGGAGAGCTGAGCGAAACCGGCGATGAAATCTGGGCCATGATTGCCTCCGACTTTGGCCCCGTCCGGGCTTACAGCTTCATGGTGTTTAACCTTTTGTGCGCGCCCTGCTTTGCGGCCATCGGGGCCATCAAGCGGGAGATGAACGACACCAAATGGACGGTGGCTACCATCGCCTACATGTGCGGCTTTGCCTATGCCATTTCCATGATTATCTACCAGACTTTCGGCCTGATTACGGGAGAGGCAACCTTTAGCGTCTTTACCATTCTGGCCCTGGCGGTACTGGCAGGTCTATGCTACCTGGTGGTACGGAAGAACAAGTACGCCGATGTGCGTGTAAAGATCGGCGTGTAAGGAGGAACTTATGCTTGCATGGTTTGCGTCCCACTATGGGGACCTGATTGTCCTGGTGATTCTGGGGCTGATTGTAGGGGCCGTGATTGCGTCCACGGTCCGGGGCAGGAAAAAAGGAAAGTGCTGCGGCTGCTCTGGGTGTACCGGCTGTACCATGGCTGGGACCTGCCAGAAACAACGTTATTAAGGCAACACCGCACAATGGGAGCGGCGGCTTTCGACGGATCTTTTGCCCCATCCGCGCAGTCCCCAAAGTGGGAAATACATCCAGTATTCCCGCACTTTGGGGACTTTCGTCTGGGGTAAAATCTCTCGTCGAAAGCTCTTGCCCCATTGTGGGGTGCTGCCTTAAAACATCAGATGTGCCGAAATCGTTTGGAACATCTTTTTTTGTACAATTTTGTACATGGCAGGAGCGTGAATTTACATTGACGGGAAAATGCTGCTGTGATAAAATGTGAATGAATCAATGAGAAAAGAAAAAGGAGGCGGCAGTATGCGGAAAACCAAAATCATCTGCACCATTGGCCCTGCCAGTGAGAACGAGGAAACCCTCACCCAAATGTGCCTGGCGGGCATGAACGTGGCCCGGCTGAACTTTTCCCACGGCACTCACGAGGAGCATGCGAAGAAAATTGAACTGATCAAGCGCGTCCGGGAAAAGCTGAATCTGCCCATTGCCATCATGCTGGACACCAAGGGGCCGGAGTACCGGATCCGGACCTTCAAGGATGGCAAAATTGAACTTCACGAGGGGGACCCCTTCACCTTCACCGTAGACGAGGTGGAAGGGGATGAAACCAAAGTCAGCGTCAACTATAAGCGGCTCAATCAGGATCTGCAGCCCGGCAACATCGTCACCGTGAACAACGGCATGGTAAAATTTGTGGTTCAGGAGATCCAAGGCAGCGATATCCGCTGCAAGTGCCTGGTAGGAGGCGTCCTGAGTAACCGGAAGAGTATGTCCTTCCCCAATAAGGTCATGTCCGGCCCCTACCTGGGGGAGCAGGACAAAGCGGATATCCTCTTTGGGATTCAGCACGGGGTGGATTTTATCGCCGCGTCCTTCGTTTCTACCAAGCAGGACGTGCTGGATATCCAGGCTCTTTTGGACTGTAGCGGCGGCAGCGACATTGAGATCATCGCCAAGATCGAAAACCAGGCGGGTGTGGACAATGTGGAGGAGATCTGCTCTGCCTGCGGTGGTATTATGATCGCACGGGGCGACCTGGGAGTGGAGATTCCCTTCGTGGAGGTGCCGGTGGTTCAGAAGCGGCTGACCAGAATGTGCCGCATGATGGGCAAGCGGGTCATCACCGCCACGGAAATGCTGGAATCCATGATTTCCAATCCCCGGCCCACCCGGGCGGAGATTTCGGACGTTGCCAACGCCGTCTATGACGGCACCTCCTGCATTATGCTCTCCGGGGAATCCGCCGCCGGCAAATACCCGGTGGAATCGGTGAAGGCCATGGCGGAAATCGCCGAGTACACGGAAAAGCACACTGACTACGTTCGCCGCTTCCTGTCCACGGAGTATACCGGCAAGAATAACCTGGACTGCATTTCCCATTCTGTCTGCGCCATGGCCATTGACGTGAAGGCCAAGGCCATCGTGGTATGCTCCGTGTCCGGCAAGACCGCTATGCTGGTCAGCCGGTTCCGTACCCCGGTGAATATCATCGGCATGACTACCGACCGGAAAATCTGGCGCAGGCTCTCCATGAGCTGGGGCGTGACTCCCGTCATGGCGGAGCAGTTCCCGGACGTGAACGTCATGTTCTACTATGCTAAAAAGGCGGCCATTGAAGTGCTGAACCTGCAGCCTGGGGATAACCTGTTGCTGACCGGCGGACCGGTGGGCGGCAAGCAGGGGAACACCAACACCATCAAGCTGGAAGTCGTATAAAAGGAAGCCCATTTCAGAATTTGTCCGGGAAGCTTAGAAAGCTTCCCGGATTTTCTGATAAGGCAATGTTTTCCCTAAAAAAGGCAGGAAAAATTTGTGAAAATCTCCACGTGCATTTTTGGAAAAATTGTGATACAATTAACTTGGTAAGAGGATAGATGCGGCTGTTTTGTGGAGGGAAAATACAGTGTTTGAGATTGGCGATAAGGTTGTGTATGGAAGCCACGGCGTGTGCCAGGTAATGGGTAGTGAGGAAAGAACGGCGGACAGTAAGAAGATGACCTTCCTGGTATTGGAGCCGGTGCAGAAAGATGGATCCAAGTATATGGTTCCCGTCCACAACCCCTCCGCCATGGGAAAGGTGCAGCGGATCCTGACAAAGGAGGAAATGGAAACTCTGTTTCATTCTGAGGCGGTGCACCGCGGCGGTTGGATCCCCAATGAAAACGAACGGAAGCAGACCTACCGGGAGCTGATTGGCAGCGGGAACCGGGAAGGGCTTATGTGCATGGTGCACACCTTGTACGGCCATCGGGCCTCTCAGGCAGCGGCAGGCCGGAAGTGCCATCTGTGTGACGAAAACTTCCTCCGGGACGCGGAAAAGCTTCTGAGCAGTGAGGTTTCCGTGGTCATGGGCCTGGAGCCGGTGCAGGCCAGGCAGTACATACGGGACACGTTGTGTCCCTGAGAATAGGCAGCAAAAAGCGATTGCGGAGAATGTACCGCAATCGCTTTTCTTGTATAGATTACGCAAGGGCGCTTGTGTCCCAGAACCAGTTGACCTTCCCGTCCTCGATGCCGGAAATTCCCAGCCCCGGGGCGTCGGACACGGTGATAATCTTTTCGTCAAACACCGCCCCGCCCAGGATAGGATCCTCACTGCACAGCACCGGTCCGTCCAAGTCCACCCGGGTGATGATGTTTTTCGCGCAGGCCAGATGCACCGCAGCGTTGACGGAGATTTTGGCCTCCAGCATACAGCCGATCATGCACTCCACGCCGTAAACCTCGGCGGCACTGGCAATCTTCAATGCGTTGTAGATACCGCCGCACTTCATCAGCTTAATGTTAATCAGGTCTGCTGCCCCCATTTTCAAAATGGTCATGGCGTTTTCCGGGGAAAAGACCGATTCGTCCGCCAGCACGGGCACAAAGCTCCGCTCGGTGACGTATTTCAGACCCTCCAGGTCGTGGGCCTTCACCGGCTGCTCCACCAGTTCAATGTCCAGCCCCTGCTCCTGCATCTGGTTCAGAATCCGAACGGCCTGCTTGGGGGTCCAGGCCTGATTGGCATCGATGCGGATGGTAATGCCCTGTCCGACGGCTTCCCGGACGGCTTTCAGCCGGAGAACGTCCAGGGTGGGGTCCACGCCCACCTTCATTTTCAGACAGTCATAGCCCCGCTTCAGGGCCTTGATGGCGTCGGCGGCCATGGTTTCCGGAGCATTGACGGAAATAGTGATGTCCGTTACCAGCTGCTTCCTTCCGCCGCCCAGCAGCTTGCAGACAGGAATGTTGTATAACTGACCGTACAGGTCCCAAAGCGCCATGTCCACGGCGGCCTTAGCGCTGGTGTTGCCCACGATGGCGCCCTGGACGGCTTGAAGGAGCGGTTCGAAGTCTTCCACATCCCGACCCAGAATGGTTTTCCCGATATGGTCCTGAATGGCACCAATGATGGCAAGCGTGGTGTCCCCGGTGATGACCCCGGTGGGAGGGGCCTCGCCGTAGCCCACATTGCCGCCATCGGTGCCAATTTCCACGATGACATCTTCCACGCTGTTTACACTGCGCAGAGCGGTCTTAAAGGGAGTGCGCAGAGGGACGGAGATCCGCCCCAGACGAATGCTGGTGATTTTCATAGTCTCTACCTCTGATGTTGTTTATTTCAGGAGATATGTTTGTAGTTCTTCCATGGTGTAGGCGATTTTCACAGCTCCGGCCTCTTCCATATCCTTCACTTCGCCGTAGCCCCAGGCTACGCCTACCGTGGGAATGCCGTGTTTCTTCGCACCCAGCACATCAAACTTGGTGTCGCCGATCATGACCATGTTGTCCGCCTGGCCATTCTGCTCCAGCAGATACGCAATCACGTCTTCTTTAGAATAGCGTGACAGATCCATGGAGGCACCGCAGATGCAGTCAAAATATTTTGCCAGGTCGAAGTGCTCCAGAATTTCTATGGAGGTGGTTTCCGGCTTAGAGGTGGCGACGTAGAGTTTATGCCCAGCCGTTTTGAGACTAGCAAGCAACTCCCGAATGCCAGGATAGGGGGTGTTTTCGAATTTCCCAATGGGGATATACCGCTCCCGGTAGACCCGGATGGCCTCATCCGTTTGTTCGGGCTTCACCCCGAATTTTAAAAAGGTCTCATGCAGCGGCGGCCCTACGAATACCCGCATTTCCTCCCGGGCGGGAACAGGTAGGCCGAAGTGCTTCAGCGCAGCTATAGCGCAGTTGATGATCCCTTCTCCAGAATCGGTGAGAGTGCCGTCCAGGTCGAATAAAATTGCCTTTCGCATATGGGAAAGTTCCTTTCCTTTGGAATCAGCTCAGCAGAAAATCCGAGAGCAGCATGACGCAGAAGCCTGCGAGCAATGCGTAGGTGGCGCTGCTGGTATTTTCATCGTGGGTTTCCGGGATCATTTCGTCGCTGATGACATACAGCATGGTGCCGCCCGCAAAGGCCAGAGCAAAGGGCAAAATGGCCGAGGCGATAGACACCATAAAATAGCCCAGTAGGGTCCCCACCACTTCCACCAGTCCGGTGGCCAGGCCACAGAGGAAGGTCCGCTTGGGAGAGATCCCCGCCGCCAGCATAGGCCCGATGATGACCATACCCTCCGGGATGTTTTGCAGGGCGATGCCGCCCGCAATCAGAAGGGCGTCGGCGGTATTCTCGGAGCCGAAGCCCACACCGGCGGCAATGCCCTCGGGGAGATTGTGAATGGCGATGGCGGAGACGAACAGCAGCACCTTATCGATATTCGCATTTGCGGAATGGGTTTCCGTGTCCACCCCCACCAGACGGTGAAGATGGGGCACCACCCGGTCCATCAGGTTCAGGCACAGGGCGCCGGCAAAAATACCCGCGATGGTAATCAGAATCCCATACCTTCCACCGTAATCCAGGGACGGAAGGATCAACCCCAGCACAGCGGCGGCCAGCATGACCCCGGCGGCAAAGGCCAGCACCATATCGCTGAAGGTATGGGAAATCTTTTTGAACGCAAATCCGATGGCGCTTCCGAAGACGGTAGCGCCGCCTACGCCCAGGGCAGTGAGAAAAACAAGCTTCATAACAATGCCTCCCAAAGTTTCTGGTCTTCTTCGCTCATGCTATGCGCCCGCTCCGGAATCTGGGAGGGAATCGGCAGGAAGACAGAAAAGCTTATCGTGTTCGACAATTATAGCACAGGATTTTTTTCATGTAAAGCGTTCGGCGTTGCACAGAAAAGAAAATCTGAGGAATTTCGCAGCGAACCGCCGATTCCGCCAAAAGCTGACACAGGGTTTGTGGTAAACTGGGGAAAAAAGAAAGGAAGGCAGCCCTATGAATACCCAAAGGAAAGCCTGCGCCTTGCTGCTGGCGCTGCTGCTTTTTTGTCCGGAAAACGCCCATGCGGAGCAGCAGGACCCCTACGCCCTGACTTACCCGGAAGCGCCGGAGGAAACGCCTTACGTTTATGTGTCGCCTTTTACGGTTGACCATACCATATTGAGCGGCGATGGTTCCCGGCATTTTTCCGGAACCTGGGCCCCACGCATCTACCGACTGACTGGAGACCAGGGCCATGCGGTGACAGCCTACAGCGCTGACGCCGCCGCAGAAGTCCGACCCGGGGCCAGATATCGGCGGCTGAACCTGGAGGACAGCACCTACTTTTCCGACGCCGCTGCCGGAAAGCTTCGGGCCATTGTGGAGGGAAGCTTTCCATATCTGGGACTGGAGGACGTTCAGGAAAGGGCCAACGGATGGCTGGAGAGCATGGGCATGTCGGAAATTGAGAATCTGCAAAGCGGGGAGGCGATCCTGGCCGCCCAAATCGCCATCTGGAAGGTGGCAATGGGTCATAGCTACAGCGTGAACGCTCTGTTTGACGGGTGTACGGACCTGGGGGAGTACCAGAGTGCCGTGGTTTATAGGGAGGAGCTGTCTCAGCAGATAACGGACAGCACGGAGAAAAACATTGAGAGCCTGTATACTTATTTTTTTAATTTAGAGCCTGCGGCGCCGGCAACCTCCTTAATTTCCGACGCCTCCATCACGCGAACGGTTTATTCCTGTGTCCAGGGGGATGGGGGCTATACCGCCGCCGTATCGGTGACAATCCAGGCGGAAATCCGGGAGGGGGACAACCTAACTCTCACCGCCTCTTGTGGGGAGGAGACTCAGATCCAGCCCCTCATGGAAGCTGGGGAGTATGCCTTTACTTTTACTGGCCTGACCCAGCGCAGTGCGGTGAGACTGGAGATCTACGGAAGCCAGTGCGGCGGGGATGTGTACTTATTTGACGCGCAGGGGGAACGGGAATCGTCCCAGACCCTGCTTGGATATGACAACAGTGTCATGCCGGTCTATTGTGAACGGGTGTTGACGCCGGTGCCCTCTGGGGTCTCCACGGTGCCGGAGAAGTCGAAAACTTGGCTGGAAGCCGGGGAAGTACAGGAAAGGGGAGTCCTGGATTCCGAGGCTTTGGAGCTTCATCCGTAACCGCAGCAAAAATATAGCAGAGCCGAATCGAAAGGAGAGGGATTCTGGTGAGCAAGCGCAGAATGGGGATTCTGATACTATTTTTTCTGATTGGTGCCATGGCCATATCCAGAACGCTGAGCTTGAGGCAGAGCGTACAGGATGGACGGCAGGGGGAGTATGCCGAATATCAGAAATTGGAGGAGCGGCTGCCCGTTCCAGGCAGAGAAGCATCATCTTGGGGGCGGCTCCTGGATCGGCTGCTGGTGCTGACTGTGACGCTGCCATTTCTCATCACAGCGCTTTTGCTGTTTGTATATTCCCTGCAAGGGGAATAAAAGAATCCCTCCGGCCATTCCGGAGGGATTACCTATGTACTTAAGCGCCCAGCTCCTCGGATGCCACCATCAGCAGCTCCCGGATATTCAGATTCTGGGGGCAGATATTTTCGCACTGGCCGCAGCGGACGCAGTCTTTCGCCTTGTCGATGCCACAGAAATCCGCCGCGTGACTCTGACGCTTATCGTTCAGAGCCGCGAAAATCTCCGGAATGGGGATCTCCTGGGGACAGACCTCGGTGCAGTACCGACAGCCGGTGCAGGGAATCAGGGCTTGGTTCCGGAAGATGGCCCGCACCTTTTCCACGGCTTCCTGTTCCTTCTGGGAGAGGGGCTGGAAGTCCTTCATAAAGGAGATGTTATCCTGCATCTGTTCCAAGGTGCTCATGCCGGACAGAACCATCATCATGCCCTCGAACCCAGCGGCGAACCGGATGGCATAGCTGGCGTTGGAGCCGCCGTTTAAGTGATCGAAAACCTTCTGGGCGGACTGAGGCAGATTCACTAAACTGCCGCCCTTGACAGGCTCCATAACGATGACAGGTTTATTATGCTTCCGGCAGATCTCATAACATTTCCGGGATTCCACCTTTTCATCCTCGTAGTCCACGAAGTTGAACTGAATCTGCACCACCTCAATCTGGGGGTACTCGGTGAGAATCTGATCCAGAACCTCCGCCTTATCGTGGAAGGAAATGCCCATGTGCCGGATTTTGCCCTCCGCCTTCAATTCCAGCGTGGTTTCAAAGGCATGAAACGCCTTATAGCTGGCAAAGCCTTTGGCGCTCATGGCGTGCATCAGGTAGAAGTCAAAGTATTCCACGCCGCAGGCGGTAAGCTGCTGCTGGAACAGGGGGCGGATCTCCTCCTGAGAAGAAAAATAGTTACCGGACAGCTTGTTGGTGAGAATAAAGCTTTCCCGGGGGTACCGGGAGGACAGGCATTCCCGGATGGCCAGCTCGCTTTTCCCGCCGATGTAGCCATGGGCGGTGTCAAAATAGTTGAAGCCATTTTGCAGGAACAGGTCTACCATCTCTTTGGTCTGGGGGATGTCCACTTCCTCGCCGATCATGGGCAGACGCATGAAGCCGAAGCCAAGGTTTTTCCGGATGTTATCAAAATAGGGATTGATCATAAACGCACCTCATTTTTTCTTTTATCATAGCATAAAGGGGAGACAATGGCAATGCTTTTTTACCCATGAATGGCAGCCTGTATAATTCCGTTTCCAGAAAAATAAGGAGAAAATCAGGCCAATTCTACCACGGGTTCCTGAGATTCTACTTCCGGTAGAGTTCCAAAAAGACCCTACATTTGGATTTTTGCCTCTGAGAAGCCTTTACTTTTCCTCCAAAAGCGATTAAAATAAACCTGTCGTATATCAATGGAGGGATACATCATGTCATTTACAGTTTTCACCGACGGCTGTTCCAATCTCCCGGGCCGCTTACTTAGGTCGCTGAACATCCAGGTGCTGTCCTGCAACTATGTCCTGGACGGGGAACCGGGGGTTTTCGAAGGGGATATTGATACCTTTGATGCCCACGGCTTTTACGAGAAGCTCCGCCATGGCTCCACTATGAAGACCAGCCTCATCAATACCCAGCGGTTTCTGAACCACTTCCGCCCGGAACTTGAGAAGGGTCTGGACGTAATCTATGTGGGGATGTCCTCGGGCATTAGCGGCACCATTCAGGCTGCCTGGATTGCCATAGAAGCCCTGAGAGAGGAATTTCCGGACCGGACGATCCGGTTCGTTGACTCCCTGGGCGCTGGCTTCGGCACGGGACTGCTGGCCTGCCGGGCGGCGGATCTCCGTGAGGAAGGGAAGAGCGCCGAAGAGGCAGCGGACATTCTGGATGAAGAGGTTGGGCATCTGCTGCAATATTTTACTGTGGATGACTTAAACTTCTTAAAGCGCACAGGCCGGGTCAGTGGAGCTACCGCCGCCATCGGCACAGTGCTGAACATCAAGCCCCTGCTCTGGGGAGACACCACGGGGCACATCGTGGCCTGCGGCAAGTATCGTGGCCGGAAGAAGGCGGTGGACGCCATTGTGGAGATGTACCGAACCCGGGCGGAACATCCGGAAAATCAGCGGGTAGCCATCACCCACGGGGACTGCCCCGAGGAAGCGGAGGCACTGGCCCGGCGGATCAGTGAGATTTGTCCGCCCAAGGAACTGATCGTGTGTCCCCACGAACCCTTTACCGGCGCCCATGTGGGGCCGGGGATGCTGGCGCTGTTCTTCTTTGGACAGAGACGGTAAGAATTGTAATAGCAGCGCCCAGCTAGGCTTTTCCTGGCTGGGCGGTTTCCCATATGGGCGGAATCCGGCGCAGCGAACGGAAGAATATCCGAATGACTCAGTCAGGCAGAGGAATACAGAGAAAGCAATAAAAGAACAGATAAGCGTATCCGTGCCGCCAGGGTTCTCAACTTTTCCGCACGCCAAGCGGCTATGGAAAGCTGAAAACAGGAGCGTGATGTTGTCAAGCGAAATGATAGGCAGTTTTTTCAGGCAGAAAGACAGCCGAACGCGGATAGAAACGAAAAAAGGACAGGGCATAGAAGTGATTCAATGACTTCTTTGCCCTGCCTTTTCCATGTAACAAAGAATTTGAAGATTTTTTACAAGACTTTCTAAGGTTTCAGCGGTACAATATGTGGGGAAAGAAGCAAAAACATATGAAGAAAGAAACGAGAACAATTGTATATGATGATGAAATAAAGGTGCAAGCCTATCGTTTTGAGGGGATCGTACAGCCATTCCCAAACCACTTCCATGAGCATTATGTAATAGGCTTTGTTGAGGACGGACAACGTGTCTTGTCTTGTAAAAATAAAGAATATGGTATAGAAAAGGGCAACGTTATCCTTTTTAATCCGGGGGATAATCATGCCTGCGTTCAAAGTGACGGTGGAACCTTTGATTATCGCGGATTTAATATTTCGAAAAGCACCATGCTTGATTTAGTGGAAGAAGTAACAGGAAAACGGGAACTTCCCGGCTTTTCAAAGAATGTAATTTATGATGATGAAATTACCTGTTACTTGCGTCCGCTTCACAAAATGGTAATAAATGGGGGTTCTGATTTTGGTAAGGAAGAAAATCTGTTATTCCTTATTTCAGCACTGGTACAAAAGTACGGACAGCCTTTTGAAAGTTGTGTGCCGGAATGTCCGCAGGAAATTGAAAAAGCCTGTGAATTTATCCAGCAGCACTTCCATGAAAGGATTTATTTAGATCAGATATGCCGTTACGCTGGTTTAAGTAAATCTACCCTGCTTCGCGCTTTTACCAGAATAAAAGGCATTACCCCGTACCGATATTTGGAAACAACCCGTATCAATGAAGCAAAGGCATTGTTGGAAAAAGGGATACAGCCCGTGGAAGCGGCTATGCGGACAGGATTTTCAGATCAGAGCCATTTTACAAATTATTTTACCAGCTTTATCGGGCTTGCTCCCGGCGTTTATCATGACATGTTTTTTTACAGAAAAGGGGGCAGTGCGTAACAGAATTCTTTGCTGGATTTTACTTGCAACGTTCTTAATTCGCTTTCATGGTTCAACAACGGTTGACTTTATTGCGGGAACAGAAAAATTGATCTTGAAAGACGATTTATATAGAAAAGGAAAGGTACAAAAATGGACTTACAGAATGAAAAATGTGTCATGGTAATTGATGAACACCTACCATTAGGAATCATTGCGAACACGGCGGCCATCATGGGAATTACCCTGGGAAAGAAAATGCCGGAAGTAGTCGGCGCAGATGTGACCGATAAAACAGGAAATGCGCATTTAGGTATTATCGAATTTCCTGTGCCTATTTTAAAAGGCAATGCAGGTAAAATAAAAGAACTCCGGGAAAAGCTTTATGAGCCGGATTTTTCAGACTTAACGGTGGTTGATTTTTCGGATTTAGCGCAAAGTTGCAAAACTTATGATGAATTTATAAAGAAAATGAAAGAGGTATCTGAAATTGACTTAAATTATTTTGGAATTGCAATCTGCGGGGCAAAAAAGAAAGTCAATAAACTAACGGGGAGTATGCCGTTATTGAGGTAAAAGAAAATCGGGACGCGGCAGCATATCGCAGGGCTTTTTTCGAAGGATGCAGATTGCATTTGCAATAGTTACCGGGGCTGACCGTTGGACGTGCCATTTATGTGGGTTCGAGCTCTCCGCCCGTACGAAGCCCCTTCCGGTGTCGGACAATCTCCGGCTTGATCCACGTCCCTCCGGGATGCGTTTCAAACCGGAGGGACTCTCCCACGGTCTACAAAACAGTCCACTGGACTGTTCAGCGTGTCAAAAAAGTCTCCA
>DLAP01000028.1 GCA_002493965.1 Clostridiales bacterium UBA7044 | reverse complement strand
GACTTTTAATAGTTAGTCTTTCTGAAAAGTTTTCAAAACAGTGTTGAAATCACAACACTGTCTATATTATAATAAGGAATGTACTATGGAGCAACCATTGATGTTATGCGAAGTGTTGATATATCCACACTCAACGCATATTTGTCGATATATTCAGGAGGAAATTTATGAAGGCAAAGAACCTGAACGCTTCATCTGTAAAAACAAGAAACCTCATAAGAGATACTTTTGCAGAGCTGCTTTACGAAAAGAAAAATATTAACAAGATCACAGTGATAGAGCTGGTGCAGCGAGCGGACATTAACCGGAGCACTTTCTATTCTCACTATGATGATGTGCGGCACGTTGCGGAGGATATTAAAGCCGAAACACTGAAAGCCTTCTTTGAGAACAAAACCATATCCAATGTACATGACATTGAACCTTTCTTTGATGAGATTTATGCCTATATCAAGAAGAACGATTCCTTCTTCCGGTTGATCTTCATCTCAGATGAAGTGACGAATTTTGTGCGTCATCTGGGCAACATCTGTAAAGGACGAATTTACGAGGCAGTAAACAAAGACGACTCTATTCGTGATAAACACCTGCTTGAACTGGAAGTTTCTGCATTTTCGGACGGCATCGCCATGCAGTTTATCCGTTATTATCACAATGACTATAACGTGACGCTGGAGGAGATCATCGAGTGCGGTAAACTCTGGTGTAGAACGATGATCGAACGCCGATCAGAGAAGACCGTCATGTTAAAGGAATGAGGCTGCAGAAACAAAAACTCTTCCAAGCGGTATATGGGTTCAGTCTCATCCTCGGCTTCTGTCATCACCTTGTGCCGCAGATAGGTGTTCTCCACCTTCGTGACATTGGCGTCACGATCCAGAATTCCAGATCAGCTTAAATGGGCTGAATACATATCGCAAACCGACGAAAACCGTGTTGTAAGGATACACTGTCTGGGTGCGATCAAGGCAACGACATCAAAGTAGTCATTAGACAGACTAAGGCTCCCACACTGCCATCATCGGCGGCGGGGAGATCTGAATGATATTAAAAAGCAAGGTGATACATAATATGAAGATTGATTTCAATGAAATAGAGCCCATGACCATTCCGGGTATGAACGGCGGTATCGGAATGATGACGGCTAAGATGTACAATGATGAGAATTACCGGATTATTCCCACAACGATCCATACGGGCGGTTCTATCGGAAGCCATAGGTTGAGGCGAATGGGGCGAAAAGTGGATAAGTTCAGATAAAATCGGCTGGATTTGTTTCCGCGAACGTCGGGAGGCTCTGACATCAGAATGGACGTGTCGAGCCATGTGGAGACCGTCGCGGTGATCAGGCACCGGTAAGGAGACTGCAATGGAAGTTACATTATGGGAAATGTTGGAGGCCCGGGAGCGGCGGGCGGCCCGGCAGCAGACGCTGCTGCGGGATTTTGGCAGGACGATGATCTGCTTTACCATGAATATTGCCGGGCCGGTGAAGGATAGTCCACAGATCCGCCGGGGCTATGAATTGGGAAAACGGCTCCTGTTTGGCCAGCTGGCGGCAGCGGGGATGGCGGTTCTCCATTGGGAGGAGACTCAGGAGAAGACCGGAAACGAAGCCATGTTCCTGGTGGACGGGTCGCCCCTGGCGGTCAAGGCGGTGACGGTGGGCATCGAGGACCAGGGAGCCACGGGACGGCTGTTTGACATGGACGTGCTGGGGCCGGATGGCAGGAAGGTGGACCGGCAGGAGCTGGGCCTTTCCGGACGGAAGTGCCTGATCTGCGGCGGCCCGGCCCAGGCCTGCGCCCGGAGCCGGACCCATACCGTTTCGGAGCTTCAGGAGAAAACCGGGAGGATTCTGACGGAGGCCCTGAACGCGCTGGACAGCGCCGACGCCGCCCGCCTGGCCGTCCAGGCCCTGCTGTACGAGGTGGCGACGACCCCCAAGCCGGGGCTGGTGGACCGGGAGAACAGCGGCAGCCACCGGGATATGGACTTCTTTACCTTCCAGGCCAGCGCCGCCGGGCTGTACCCCTATTTTGCCCGGTGCGTGGAAATCGGCCGGGAAGGGATGCCCGCCGGGGAGACCTTCCGGCATCTGCGGCTGCCTGGGAAATTGGCAGAGGGGGAAATGCTCCGGGCCACCGGGGGTGTGAACACCCACAAGGGTGCCATCTTCTCCCTGGGGATTCTCTGCGGCGCTCTGGGCCGTCTGGAACGGGAGAAATGGGGAGATCCGGACGCGGTGCTGGCGGAATGCGCCGCCATGACCCAGGGGCTTGTGCGCCGGGACTATGAGGGCCTGACCCCGGAAACGGCGAAAACCGCCGGGCAAAGGCTGTACCTGCAATATGGCGTCACTGGCGTCCGGGGGCAGGCGGAGGGGGGATTCCCTGCCGTCCGGAATGTGGGGCTTCCCAAGCTGGAAGCAGCACTGGCCGCCGGGAATTCCGTCAACGAGGCGGGCTGCGCCGCCCTGCTTGCCATGCTGGGCAGCACGGTGGACACCAACATGATTCATCGGGGCGGCTTTGAGGGCCAGCATCAGGCGGCGGAGGAAGTGAGAAAGCTTCTGGAATCGGAGCCCTTCCCCGGCTATGACACCCTGAAAGCCCTGGATGCCCGGTTCATCCGGGAAAACCTGTCCCCCGGAGGTACGGCGGACCTGCTGGCCATGGTGTATCTGCTGCACTTTCTGAAGGAGGAAGCCCATGAGTGAATATGCCATTTCCCAAGTATACCCCTCTGACAAAAGAAGTCTGGAAAGGATCGACGCGCTGCTGCGGCGGGAGGGTATCACCCGGGACGGGAACCTGGACTATGTCTGCGCCATGTGGGATGACCAGGATGAAATCATCGCCACAGGCAGCTGCTTTGGCTGCACCCTGCGGTGCTTTGCCGTCAGCGAGGATCATCAGGGGGAGGGCCTTCTGAACGAGATCGTCTCCCATCTGATGGAGGTCCAGTACGCCCGGGGCAATTCCCATCTGTTCCTGTACACCAAGGTGGGATCGGCCAAGTTTTTCGGCAGCCTGGGCTTTTACGAAATCGCCCGGGTGGACGGGACTCTGGTGTTCATGGAAAACCGGAGAAACGGCTTTCAGGGCTACCTGGATGCCCTGGAGAAAACAAAGGGGGAGGGCCTTTCCGCCGCCCTGGTCATGAACGCAAACCCCTTTACCCTGGGCCACCAGTATCTGGTGGAGACCGCCGCCGCTTCCTGCGATACGCTGCACCTGTTTGTCCTCAGCGAGGATGCTTCCCTGGTGCCCTTCCCGGTGCGAAAGCGTCTGGTGGAAGAGGGGACAGCCCATATTCCCAACGTGGTGCTCCACGATTCCGGTCCCTACATCATCAGCGCCGCCACCTTCCCCAGCTATTTTCTGAAAGATGAAGCGGCGGTGATCCAGGGCCACGCCAGGCTGGACCTGGCGGTGTTTACAAAAATCGCCCAAGCTTTGGGCGTAACCGAGCGGTATGTGGGTGAGGAACCCACCAGCCAGGTGACGGGGCTGTATAACCAGATCATGGCGGAGGAGCTGCCCAAAGAAAACATTGCCTGCCATGTGATCCCCCGGAAGGAAGCGGGGGGCAGGGTCATCAGCGCTTCCACCGTCCGGCAGGCCTTGCAGGCCGAAGACTGGGAAACCCTGGGAAAGCTGGTTCCGCAGACCACTTACCGGTACTTTACCAGTCAGGAAGCCGCACCCATCCTGGAGCGCATCCGCCGGGCGGACAATGTGGTACACTATTAAAGATAGCGGCTGCCTCGTTTGAGGCAGCCGCTCAGCGTGTCAAAGAAGGCTCAAAATCAAGCTGTCATTGCG
>DLAP01000051.1:3410-4264 GCA_002493965.1 Clostridiales bacterium UBA7044 | reverse complement strand
TTTGGAGACTTTTTTGACACGCTGTGGGGACTGCGCAAGGCAGTCCCCTTTTTTAAAAATTTTTGTATATTCACCACAAATTATCCGATTCTTATTTGACAAATACGCCGAGTCCCTTTATAATAAAAGTGTACGGGCATTTTTGCCCCAGGCATCTTACGCCAAAGAAAAATTCTGAAAAGGACGGATCAGAAAATGTATAAAATCGTTCGCAAGAAGGAACTCAATTCCGCCGTCACCCTGATGGACATTGAGGCACCCTTTGTTGCCAAGAAGGCCAAGGCCGGTCAGTTCATCATCTTCCGGATCGACGAAATGGGCGAGCGTGTTCCTCTGACCATCGCCGGTTACGACCGGGAAAAGGGCACTGTCACCATCATCTTCCAGAAGGTGGGCTTCTCCACCAACGCTCTGGGCAAACTAAATGAAGGCGACTACATCCATGACTTTGTGGGTCCCCTGGGCCGTCCCACCGATGTGGAAAACAAGAAGCGGGTCTGCGTGGTCGGCGGCGGTGTGGGCTGTGCCATTGCGCTGCCTGCTGCCAAGGCTTTCAAGGAGGCCGGCGCCATCGTAGACGTGATTATCGGCTTCCGCACCAAGGACATCGTCATTCTGGAGGACGAATTCCGGGCCTGCTCCGATAACCTGTATCTCATGACCGACGACGGCTCCTACGGTGAAAAGGGCTTCGGCACTGTGAAACTCCAGGCTCTGCTGGAGAGCGGCATCCAGTATGACGAGGTTCTGGCCATCGGGCCTGTGCCCATGATGAAGTTCGTGTGCAAGACCACCGAGCCCTTCGGCGTGCACACCATGGTGTCCCTGAACCCCATCATGATCGACGGCACCGG
>DLAP01000051.1:0-3074 GCA_002493965.1 Clostridiales bacterium UBA7044 | reverse complement strand
ACCAAGTTCGCCTGCGTGGACGGCCCCGAGTTCGACGGTCACAAGGTGGACTTCGCCGAGCTGATGAGCCGGAACGGCACCTATGTGCCCAGAGAAAAAGAAGTTGCCGCGGATCATGTCTGCCGCATTGAGAATATGGGCAAAGCCCTGATCAAGTAAGGAGGAAAGAAACATGGCAAATATGACTTTAACCAAAACTCCGATGCCTGAGCAGGACGCCAAGGTTCGTGCCCGGAACTTCCAGGAGGTCACTCTGGGCTACACCGAGGAAATGGCCGTCAATGAGGCCAACCGGTGTCTCGGCTGCAAGAACCCCAAGTGTGTGGAAGGCTGCCCCGTCAATGTGCGCATCCCCGAGTTTATCAAGAAGGTTCAGGAGCGGGACTTTAAGGCCGCTTATGAGGTCATCACCTCCACCAACGCCCTGCCTGCCCTGTCCGGTCGGGTCTGCCCCCAGGAAACCCAGTGCGAGAGTAAGTGCGTCCGGGGCATCAAGGGGGAGCCGGTGGCCATCGGCCGTCTGGAGCGGTTCGTGGCCGACTGGTATCGTGCCAATGTCAACGCCATGCCCGAGAAAGTGCCTTCCAACGGCATCCAGGTGGCCGTGGTTGGCTCCGGCCCTGCCGGTCTGACCTGCGCCAGCGACCTGGCCAAGAAGGGCTACGAGGTTTCCGTCTTTGAAGCCCTCCATACCGCCGGCGGCGTACTGGTTTACGGCATTCCCGAATTCCGTCTGCCCAAGGCCATTGTGGCAAACGAAGTAAGCAAGCTGGAAGCCCAGGGCGTGAAGGTTATGACCAACATGGTCATCGGCCGGGTGCTGACCATTGACGAGCTGTTTGAGATGGGCTTCAAGGCCGTATTTGTCGGCTCCGGCGCTGGCCTGCCCATGTTCATGAACATTCCCGGCGAATCCCTGAAGGGCGTCATGTCCGCCAACGAGTATCTGACCCGTACCAACCTGATGAAGGCTTACAACCCCGACGCCGATACCCCGGTGATCCGCTCCAAGGCTGTGGCCGTGGTGGGCGGCGGCAACGTGGCTATGGATGCCGCCCGGTGCGCCATGCGCCTGGGCGCCGAGAAGGTGTACATCGTCTACCGTCGTGGCGAGGCCGAAATGCCCGCCCGTCTGGAAGAGCAGCATCACGCCAAGGAAGAGGGCATCGAGTTCAAGACCCTCTGCAACCCCGTGGAGATTCTGGGCGACGAAAACGGCCGTGCCTGCGGCATGAAGTGCATCCGTATGGAGCTGGGCGAGCCTGACGCTTCCGGCCGCCGCCGTCCCATTGCCGTAGAGGGCAGCGAGTTTGTGCTGGATGTGGACACCGTCATCATGGCTCTGGGCACCTCTCCCAACCCCCTGATTCGTTCCACCACCCCCGGCCTGGACACCAACCGGAAGGGCTGCCTGATCGTGGACGAGAAGGAAATGACCACCCGGGAAGGCGTGTTTGCCGGCGGCGATGCCGTGACCGGCGCCGCTACCGTGATTCTGGCCATGGGTGCTGGCAAGAAGGGCGCTGCCGCCATCGACGAGTTCCTGCGCAAGTAATGGATTTTCCCCGGAGCGCCGCGTTTCCGCGGCGCTCTTTTTCGTAAAGGATTGCTCACGAAACAGAAAGGATTCTATGATGCAGTACGGAATGCCCACCTTAATTGAAAATCCCACTCTTGCGGATAACCTGGGGCTGTGCAAGAAACTGGGACTGCAATTTCTGGAGCTGAACATGAATTTTCCGGAGTATCAGCTTCCCACTCTGGAGCAGACGGACAAGCTGATCGCGGCCGCGGAGGAACAGGGGCTTTATTACACCATCCATCTGGATGAGAATTTCAACATTGCGGACTTCAATCCCCTTGTGGCGGATGCATACTTAGAAACCATGAGAAGAACCATCGACGTGGCAAAACAGTTTCTGCCCCTGCGGGACCGATACGGGCGGAAGGATCAGCCCCTTGTGCTGAATCTGCATATGCACCATGGAATTTATATTACCCTTCCGGACCGAAAGGTACAAATGTATGACCGGGATTTTGCTGTTTACCGGAACGCCTTTTCCCGGTTCCGGGCTTTGTGTGAGAAATGGATTGGGGATTCGGATATCATCATCGCAATAGAGAACACAGACGGCTTCCGGGAGTACGAGAAAAAGGTCCTGGAAGAACTGCTGGAAAGCCCGAAATTCGGCCTGACCTGGGATATCGGCCATTCCAAAGCCGTGGGAGAAACGGACGTGCCGTTTCTTATGGTCCACGCCGGAAAGCTGTGTCATTTCCACATTCATGACGGGATCGCGCAAGGTGACGGTCGGAAGGGGCGCAATCATCTTGCTCTCGGTGACGGAGAAATCAACATTCCGGAAAGGCTTTCGGAAGCCGCTCGGAGAAACGCAAGGTGTGTGCTGGAAACAAAGACCATCGCGGCGCTGAGAAAATCCGTGGAATATGGAAGGTCAAATGCTTTTCTGATTCCCTGAAAAGGAGCTGCCCCATATGAGACGTACCGAAAACGTGGAATTGACCGTTCTGTGCCTGATCCACAGAGACGGGGAATATTTATTGCAGAACCGGATTAAGAAGGACTGGCAGGGCTTCGCCCTGCCCGGCGGTCATGTGGAACCGGGGGAATCCATTGTGGATGCGGTGGTCCGGGAGATGCAGGAGGAAACCGGTCTGACTGTCTTGAATCCCACTCTGTGCGGAATCAAGCAGTTCCCCATTGAGAATGGCCGGTATCTTGTCTTTTTGTTCCGGGCAGATCAGTTTACGGGGGAAGTCACTTCCTCGGAGGAAGGGGAAATGCGCTGGGTCCCGAAAGAAACGCTGTCTGATCTTCCGACTGTGGAGGATCTCCGGGAACTGATTCAGGTTATGCTGGACGACCGCCTCACGGAATTTCAGTATGTTATAGAGGACGATCAGTGGAAGGTTATCTAAAATAAGCCCAGGGTCAAAGGGAAGTACTCCCTTTGACCCTCAGCGTGTCAAAAAAGCCAAAAAATCAAGCTGTCATTGCGAACCATGCAGCAGCATGGTGTGGCAATCCCCCGGAATAAGAGGAACACCTGGCT
>DLAP01000062.1 GCA_002493965.1 Clostridiales bacterium UBA7044 | reverse complement strand
TTGACTTTTAATAGTTAGTCTTTTGGTAAAGGAGGCACCCTCCCAAATGTCCAATGCGGAAGATGCAAAGACGACAGAAGAGAAATCCCAAACGGACAAGCCCGGTGTTCTGGACATCAGCGAAAAGGAAGCCGGAAAAACATCGCTGTTCCTGCTGATTTTGTTTGTAACCTTGTTGGCTGCCGGCCTGCTTTCTACGGTTCAGTCTTATATCCCCTCCCATTTGCAGAATGAGGGAATGAGCATTTTGCAATCTTCCCAGATCTACTCCGTAATGATGCTGGTGGGTACATTTGGTACGATTCTGGGAGGAATCCTTGCGGACCGGTTTGGGACGAGAGTATTTATTCTCTACACTTCGGTGCTTTCTTGGATTGCCACCTGGCTGCTGATTTTTCGTCCCTCCGGACAGGGAGAGATGTTCCTGGCGGCGGCAATGATGGGGCTTGCGTACCCACTGTGCACTGTCACGCCTTCGCTTTTGATGAGCGATACCTTTGGTCAACGGGCATGTACGGGACTTCTGGGTCTGGTACAGGCCAGTACCTTTGTCAGCATTGGTATTTTCTTCCCAATAACGGGCTTCCTGTACCGCTGGCAGGGAACCTATCGGTGGGCATTTACGCTCATCAATCTTCTTAGGCATCGGCACGGACGCCTCTGTTCCCTATGTGCCGCCTTACAACACATATAAGGAGCTGATCCTGTTCCAGGAATGCACCGGGCTGAGCAATCTGGAGATTATCGACATTGCCACAAGAGAGACTGCCGAAGTCATTGCCGCGGATGCCTATACGGGCACCCTGGATGCCGGAAAAGCAGCGGACTTTATCATTCTGAAGGCCGATCCGCTGCAGGATCTGAAGAATCTGAAGGGCCCTGAAGGTGTGGTCGCAGCAGGCAGATACTATGATAAGCCCCAATATAAGGAAATCAAAGGCGTAGACGACTGATACTATTACCTGATAAAAATCTTTCATTTTTATCAGGTAGGCACCACCTTATGGCGTTGCCGTTTTCGTGATTTTCGAAAAAGAAAATCACGAAAACCCGTCTTATAATGATCTTCATATAAAAAACATCAATTCTACGAATTAAAGCTTCTTATTGAATATCAGTATGATTTGTTTTTGAGAAAGACCTGCTAACAAAAGTCAAGTAGGAATTTCAGAAATTTTTCTGGACAAAATGGGTACACCAATCTAAGCCGCTTCGCGTCTCTTTTTTGAAACGGCGGCCAGTCAGTAAAGTATGTACAAGATTACGCTGCTTCCAAAGCGTCGAGGTATGGTCATTGTGCTGCTGACCTATGATATGGACAAACGTCACAGTGAATATAAGGCGCAGCTGGAAGCCAATCGAATTGCAAAATGCAGTCAAGAATAAGATCGCCGCAATGTAATATCCGCACGCAAGATGCATGGAGATATTCGATTGAAGGATAGAGCGATAAACAGGCTGTTTTTTGGGAGAAAATATTCTTTTGCCAAAAGGGCGCAAGCAGCAAATCCTTGATGTGCCCTTAAAATACTCGACACCGCTCTGCAAAGTCCGCTATCAGAAAATCGGCAGCCTTCGATAGAAGGCTGCCGATTTTCTGATTCCTACAGCTTGCCGCACACTTCCGCTATCGAATGATTTTTTGTAAAATTTACAGATCCTTCACCAATCTTATGAGAAAATTCCGGATAATAAACCCAATGCAGACAGAATGGGTCGGAAGAAAGGGAAAGAACTATGGCAAGTGAATACTTATTAAAGCAGGCAAAACAGCAATCTGCCCAGACGGAGGAGCGGGAACGGACCCCGAAAGAAAAATGGAAAAACTGGTGGGACTACAATAAACGGTTCGTGCTGATCGGATTGGCATTGGCCGCCCTAATCGGGTACGCCGTCTGGGACTCGGTGGTCAACGCACTGCCAGAGCCGGATTATCAGATGGCATATGTAGGGGAGATGGGGCTTCCGGATGATACCGTGAACGCACTGGAATCCGCACTGGCAGAAAAAGGCCAGGATCTCAATGGAGATGGCGAGGTGCTGGTGCAAATCGAGCAATATGTATTGTCTTCTCAGATGGAATCCGCGCAGACTTTGCTTGGCACCCAGGCACGCCTGACCGGCGATTTCTCCACCAGCCAGTTCGTTTGCTTTTTCCTGGAGGATCCTGCCTCTTTTCAGGAAAAGTATGGGATGCTTGCCTATCCGGACGGAAGGATCCCGGAAGAAGATACTGCGCCATCGGAGGAACTTTGGCTTGCCTGGAAGGACTGCCCGGTTCTGGCGGGAATGGACCTGGGCAGCGTAAACCTCAGCGGCACGGAGCAGGAGATCCTGGTGGAAAATCAGCAGCTGCTTTCGGAGATTTCGATTGGCCGGGGCGTGTTTATGGATGGGTGGAAATCAGAGAATCTGGACGCTTATGCCGCTCTTTGGGAAGCCATGACAGAGGGCGCCAAGTGAGCTTGGCTGCATCATATGAAAATAGAAAGCCTCCGGCGAGAGCCGGGGGCTTTCTATTTTCGCTGTGTCAATGAAGTTTCCTTATTTGCTGGTATTGAACTCACTGGGCTGCACATATGCGATGGAACTGCAAGCAAAGCCGTCATTATACTTTATGGTAACATACAGAACATCTGCTCCGTCTTTCAGGGTAACAAAACAGAAATTCTCCTCATTAAACCGGTCGGTAATTTCCATGGCCTGATCCATATAATAGATCCAGACGCTGCCATCCTCCTGGTATTCTACCTCCGGCATATTCAGCTGTTCCATCAGCTCTTCTTCCGTCAGGGGACGTTCGGAGCCGTCCGGCTCATAAGCAACGCCACCGCCGCCGCGCTCGTGGGAATTTCCCTGGGCATCTTCATAGGTGAGGGTGTAGTGCCCGTCCTGAATGTCCATAACGGCGCTGGTCTGATCCCCGTGGACCCAAAGCTGAATGGTTCTTTGAATGCCGCCCACGTCCTTCGCGTAGCAAACCGTGGCCATACTGACCACCAGAATCACGGCAGCACACAGAAATACGATTCTGCGCACAGAAAAATGTCTTTTAGTCTGCATGAATGTTTCCTCCTTCAAAAAGTCCCCGGAGGCGTGGAGTACACCAAAGGTCCGCTGATACTGCTTTTTATCGATCATGGTTCCCATCCTCCGTAAGCATGGATTTCAGAAGTTTTCTTCCCCGGCTCAGTTGACTTTTTACCGTGCCCGGAGTGCTGTGCAGGGCATCTGAGATTTCCTCGATGGAGTATTCCTCGTAGTAGTGCAGATGAATGACAATCCGGTATTTCTCCGGCAGCCGCATCACCGCCTCAAACAGGCTTCGGTCCTCCGGCTCCGCAAATTCCAGCTCGTCCATGTAATCCTCCCAACTGACCCGATTCCTGCGCCAGAAGGCGCCGAGAATGTCCCTGGCCCGGTTGATGGCCACCCGGAGAAGCCAGGCTTTCAGATGGGCTTCATCTATGTAGTCTGTTTTGCGGGTGTGATACTTCAAGAAGGTGTCCTGCACGACATCATCGGCATCCTCACGATTCCGGCAGATGCTGAAGGCGGCGGAAAATACCCGGTCGCCGTATTGCCGGAACGCTTCCTCAACGGATAGTCTCATAAAAAACTCCTGTGTAACGGCCTTTCCCGTTGGGATCCCGGTGCGGGAAGGGCCATGATTTGAAAGATCTTTCACCTATTATACGATTTCCGGAGAAAAAAGGTTGCGTAAAAAAGAAAAAATTTCTTTTCCGGAGGGAGGAATGGCCGTTCTGCGGGAGTGACAGAACGCCTTCGGGAGCCTTTTCATGCCATTGGAGGCCCCTGCTTTTTACCCTTAATGTGATCGTAAGAATTTTTGCCGAAAAAGGTTGATTTATTGGACGTAAAATGATATAATTTAAGAAGATGTTTTTTTCTGGAATTTGTGCAGAACGCACATTCATTTCCATAATCTGTTATTGGAGGGGAATGCTATGGAGTTTAGAAGCAGTTCCCGAAGCCCTCTCACGGTGGAGATCAAGGAGGACATCACCTCCCGCAACAATGCCCGGGCGGAGGAACTGCGTCAGGAACTGATCCGCAGAAAAATCTTCTACCTCAACCTGATGTCCTCTCCGGGAAGCGGGAAAACTACATTGCTTACCAGGATCCTGACGGAATTAAAGAGAAGCTTCCGGATCGGGGTCATTGAGGCGGACATCGACTCCGATGTGGACGCCAGAACCATTGCTTCCCTGGGCGTCAAGGTGATCCAGATGCACACGGTTGGGGCCTGCCACATCACCTGGCAGATGTCTCAGGAGGCCCTGGAAGCCCTGGGCCTGGAAGATCTGGACGTGGTGATTCTGGAAAACATCGGAAATCTGGTGTGCCCGGCGGAATTTGACACCGGCGCCGCCTGCAATCTGGTGCTGCTGTCCCTTCCGGAGGGGGACGACAAGCCACTGAAATACCCTCTCATGTTTGAGGCGGCCTCTGCGGTGACAGTGACCAAGACCGATGTGGCCCCCGTCTTTGACTTCTCCCGGGAAAAGGCCCTGGAGAATATCCGCAAACGGAATCCGTCCGCACCGGTGTTCTTTACCTCCGCCCGCACGGGTGAGGGGGTAGAGGAGCTGCTAACGTACCTTCACGGGGAGATCGAAAAAGTGAAAAATGCCTGAAGAGGGCAGAAAATAGGGAAGCTCTGATTAAATTGGCAAGAGCAAATGCCGAGAGATTTTGGCACAAACGAAAGTTTGGAAAATTGAGGAATACTTTGTGTATTTCCAATTTTTCAAACTGCACGATTGGGGCAAAAGATCCGGCAGTTGCTGCAGACAATTTATTCAGAGTTTCCCACAAAAACCTGGAGGAGAAAACTATGGATAAAAACGCACGCATCTGTATCATCGGCGCAGGCCCTGCCGGCACCAGCGCGGCAATGTACCTGGAAAAGGCTGGCTACGACAACTACGTCATCTACGAAAAGAGCGGACGGGTAGGCGGCAAGTGCCTGTCCCCCATGATGGCCGTGAAGGACAAGGAAGGCAAGTGGGGGGACCGGACCATTGAAATGGGAGCGGTCATGGGCTGTGATACTTACTTTGCCGTGGCGGAGTGCGAGGAGTTCGGCGGCACCACCCACATCGGCGGGCCTGCCATGGGCCGTCGGTTCATGGAGACTGACGGAACTCCCCAGAAATCCTCCAAGCTGGCCCTGCTGAAAAAGGTCATCAAGATGAACAAGCTCTCCCGGCTGCTGAATACCAAGTACAAGGGCTATGACGTCAACGGCCACCGGGGTGTGGCCCAGGGCCGCTACGAAGGTCCCTGCCCCTCTCCCGAACTGCGCCTGCAGCACATTGAGGGCGAGAACCCCAACCTGAAGGACCTGAGTATGCCCTTCTCCGAGTTCCTGAAGCTCAATAAGTGCGAGGACGCCACCCTGGTGTGGAAGGGCCCCTTCACCTCCTTCGGCTACGGCTACTTTGACGAGATTCCTGCCGCCTATGTTGTGAAGTACCTGGATGCCTTCACCGTCCGGCAGTTCCTGTCCACGGGCAAGCTGTGGACCTGGAAGGACGGCACCCAGTCCATCTGGGAGGGTGTGAATGCCCACCTGAAGCACCCCGCGCTCCTCAACAGCGAGGTCACGGGAATTGAACGGAAGAACGACAAGGTTTACATCACCGTGAACGGTGCTGTGGAAGAGTTCGACAAGCTGATCATCTGCACGCCTCTGGAACTGTTCCTGGGCTACGGCGACCCCCGGGAAGAGGAGAAGGAGCTGTTCTCCAAGATTCAGCACAAGGAATACTTCACCATGGCTGTCCGGACAGAGGAGGGCAACTGCCCCGATATCTCCTACTATTTCTTCGAGAATATGACCAACGAGACCCGGGGCCACCTGATGGTGTTCTATCACCGCTGGCCCGATGCCGACGATCAGCCTCTTGTGACCTTCACCCTGCGCAACCACGAGGGTATGGAGGACGTGCCCTTCGAGCAGGCCAAGGAGACCACTCTGAAGGATATGGAAATCTGCGGCAAGAAGGTGGAGAAGGTAGAGCGGATCGACGACTGGTACTACTTCCCCCACGTCTCCTGCAAGGATTACGCCGACGGCTGGTACGACAAGGTGGAGGCTATGCAGGGTAAGGACAATACTTACTACGCAGGCGAAGTCATGTCCTTCGGCGACATGGAGGAGACAGTGGAATATAGCCGGGATCTGATCCGGAGATTCTTCCATTAACGATAGCAGCGGGGCAGAAATGCCCCGCCCCATAAAAGGATGTGAAACCGTGGAGAAGGTCAGAACCATCGTTCTTGCCAAAAGCGTATTTGCGGACAACGACCAGGATGCTCAGATGCTCCGGGAGCACTTAAATGAAAAGGGCGTGCTTCTGGTGAATGTCATGTCCTCCCCCGGGGCAGGGAAGACCACCACGCTGATTTCTCTCATTCAGCGTCTTAAAGTTAAGTTCCGGGTGGGGGTCATGGAGGCGGACATCGAATCCAATGTGGATGCGGTGACGGTGGCGGAGAAAACGCACTGCCCCTCCATCCAGCTGCATACCGGAGGCATGTGCCACCTGGACGCGGACATGACACGGCAGGGGCTGCAAGGGCTGGGAGCGGAGAATTTTGACCTTATTTTCCTGGAAAACGTGGGAAATCTGGTCTGTCCTGCGGAATATGACACCGGGGCACAGCTCAATATGACCATTTTGTCCGTGCCCGAGGGGGATGATAAGCCCCTCAAATACCCCCTTATTTATGAAAAATGCGGTCTGGTGCTGATCAATAAAATGGACACTCTGGCTTATTTTGACTTTGACCTGGAACGCTGCAAGGAAAGCATTCGCGCGAGAAATCCGAAGGCGGAGATCATCCCCATCTCCGCGAAAACCGGAGAAAACCTGGACAGTGTAGCGCATTATTTCCAAAGGGCAATCGATAACCTGAAGGAGGATGTGAAATGCCAAAACAGAACGACAAAATCCTGAGCAAATATCAGGGAGAAGAAAATCCCGACAAGCGATATCTGAAGCTGGGACGGAAGATCACTGACGTGGCGGCCCACAAGATCCTGGGCATCACCAGCAACGACCCGGAATACTGGGGTCTGAAGGAAGTCCTGACCCCGGAGATGTGCGACATCGGCAACAAGATGAAGCTGCGCAAGTTCTATACCTTTGAGGAACTTGTGAAGATGAATCCGGAGGTGGAGCCTACCCACCTGCGGGAGCTTCTGGAGGAAATGTCCGTCATCGGCATTCTGGAATATGATTACGGCGATAACTACGACCATGACGGGGAACTGAAGGATAAGCCCCGGATCAAGCGCTACCGGCTGCCCTTCTACGTCCCCGGCTCGGCGGAGCTGTTCAACTCCACTGTGGAGCGGATCGAGAAGAACCCCGCTGTGGCCTCCTTCTTTGAGCGGATGACCTTCATCCCCCTGGCGGGTATCACCCAGATGATCCCTCCCGGAGGCGATGGCATCGGTATGCACGTGATCCCCGTGGAGAAGGCGATTGAAGCAGAGAATCAGTCTGTGGATCTGGAACATATCTCCTACTGGCTGAAAAAATACGAGGGCCACATCTCAGCCGGCATCTGCTCCTGCCGGGCATCTCGCTCTGTGCTGGGCGACGGCTGTGCCGACGATGTGGACGACTGGTGCATTCAGCTGGGCGATATGGCGGACTATACCGTGGAGACGGGCCGTGCCCACTACATCACAAAAGAGCGGGCTCTGGAAATCCTAAAGCTTGCGGAGAAGAACGGCTTCGTCCATCAGATCACCAATATTGACGGCGCGAATAAAATCTTCGACATCTGCAACTGCGACGTGAAGATCTGCAACGCCCTGCGCACCTCCCTGCTGTTCAACACCCCCAACCTCTCCCGCAGCGCCTATACCGCCAGGGTGGAAAAGGAAAACTGCATGGCCTGCGGCAAGTGCGTGGAAACCTGTCCCGCAGGCGCCGTGAAGCTGGGCCAGAAGCTGTGCAAAAAGGACGGCTCTGCCGTTACCTACCCCCACGCCCCGCTGCCTGACAAGATCAAATGGGGCGAGTACGCCTGGGACGAGGAATACCGGGATACTGCCCGGCTTCACAATACCTATCCCACTGGCTCTGCCCCCTGTAAGGCTGCCTGTCCTGCCCATGTGCCCGTCCAGGCCTACCTGAAGCTGGCGAGAGACGGCAAGTACCGGGAGGCGTTGGAGGTCATCAAATCCGAGAACCCCTTCCCGGCGGTCTGCGGGCGCATCTGTAACAAGCGCTGTGAGGATGCCTGCACCCGGGGCACCATTGACAAGCCCGTGTCCATCGATGCCGTGAAGAAGTTCGTGGCGGATTTGGAGCGGCAGGAGGAAAACCGGTTCGTCCCCGAGAAGGTCATGCCTTCCGTCCATGGGGAGTGGAGCGAAAAGATTGCCATTATCGGCGCCGGCCCTGCGGGTTTAAGTGCCGCTTACTATTTGGCTGCCATGGGCTACCGTCCCACGGTGTTTGAGAAGAACGCCCGTCCCGGCGGTATGATGACCTACGGCATCCCCAGTTATAAACTGGAAAAGGATGTAATCGACGCGGAAATCGACGTTCTGCGGAAGTTAGGCGTGGAAATCCGCTGCGGCGTGGAGGTCGGCAGGGACGTGACCATCCAGCAGCTGAAAGACCAGGGCTACAAGGCCTTCTACATTGCCATCGGCTGCCAGGGCGGCAGACGCCCCGGCGTGGCGAATGACACCGCTCCCGGCACGGATATCGCGGTCAGCTATCTGCGCGGTGCCTTTGAGAAGCAGGAGCGGTTCGAGGGAGACGTGGTGGTCATCGGCGGCGGCAACGTGGCTATCGACTGCGCCGGAAATGCCACACGGCTGGGCGCGAAGTCTGTCAGTATGTTCTGCCTGGAGGACCGGGACACTATGCCCGCAAGCAAGGCGGAAATTGAGGAAGCTCTGGAAGAGGGCGTCCAGCTGCATCCGTCCTGGGGCCCCAAGGAGGTCAAGGTGGATGAAAACGGTCATGTATGTGGCATTGTGCTGAAAAAGTGCCTGCGGACCATCGACCCGGAAACCAAGCGCTTCAACCCTGTCTATGATGAGAACGAGACCATGGAAGTTCCCGCTGGTCAGATCATCTTCGCCATCGGTCAGGCCATCGAGTGGGGAAGCCTCTTGGACGGCACCAAGGTGGAGTTCTGGCACGGCAATTACCCCGTGGCGGATTCGCTGACCTACCAGACCGCGGACGAGGATATCTTCGTGGGCGGCGACGTGTACACCGGCCCCCGATTTGTCATTGATGCCATTGCGGCAGGTCATCAGGCGGCGGAGAGCCTCCACCGTCATGTGCGCCCCGGCGCTTCCATGACCATCGGCCGGGACCGGAGAGACTACCAGCCCCTGAACAAGGAAGACCTGACTTATCCCTCCTACGACCATGCAGGCCGTCAGGAAGCGGAAATGAATCCCAATATCGACCACCACTCCTTCCGGGATGCCCACGGCACCCTCACCGAGGAGCAGATCAAGATCGAGACGGCTCGGTGCCTGTCCTGCGGCGCTGCCTATGTGGACCCCAACAAGTGTATCGGCTGCGGCCTGTGTACCACCCGGTGTCGGTTCGACGCCATCCATCTGATCCGGGATCATCCCGAGTGCACCGATATGCGGATGGGTGAAGATAAGATCCTGGGTATGGCCGGTTATGCCCTGAAGCGTGCCGTGAAGATCGCCCTCTACTCTGGCAGTCCGGAGGCCAGGGAGATGGCAAAGAAGCGCCGCGCTTTCAAGCAGGCGAAGAAGGCCGGGAAAAAGTAAATGCACGAACTGGGAATCGTCATGCAGGTCATTGACCAGGTGGAGCAGGCGGCGAAGGAAAACGAGGTTGACAAGGTCCTGAAGCTGCGCATGGAGGTGGGCGAGGTTTCCTCCGTAGTGCCGGAACTGTTTACCGACTGCTTCCAGTGGGCGAAAAAGAAGACCGTCCATTTGCAGGAAACAGAACTGGAACTGGTGATTTTGGAGGCCATCTCTTACTGCCAGGACTGTAAACAGACCTACAAAACCACTGCCTATGCCCGCCAGTGTCCCCACTGCGGCAGCGGCAATACCTACCTGGTCACAGGAAACGAAATCAACATCAAGGACATCGAAGTGGTATAAAAGTCGAATAGGCCCCCGTGCCTGAGCATGGGGGCCTATTGGCTAAGCGCACGCATGGAACGTGGCATTCCGGAAATGGATGGGAAGAAAAGCTTGACAAGCTTTTAAACCCAATGTAATATAATACTATACGGTTCAAAGCGGACAGAATTTGTGTATAAACCTGATTGGAAGGATGGGTGCGTATGAAGTTCAACGTTAAACGCTGTGGAAAAAATCTGGCGATCCTCCTGCTCTCCCTTGTGGCAATCGCCAGCGTGGTGATCTGTGTGCTTGCCCTCTCCGGGACCTTCACCCCGAAAAAGGAAGCTGCCAGCCTGATTCTCTACGAAGGCCCAAAGCCGGTGCCCGCCTCGGAAACCGCTCAGATGAAGGTAGACGGCCATGATCTGTTTGTATACGATACGGCGGTGAACAACACCCATAAATGGGTGAATAACTACAAGCCCTCCTTGTCCACGGCTCCCATCACCTCCTTTGACTTTGACGGGGCCCCGGTGACTATGGAAATCACGGTGGAGGGGCAGACCGACCTGGGAGACGTAGTGGTGCGGCCCCTTGCCAGCGGCATCGAACCGAAGGTAGAGGGAAATGTGATCACCTTCTCCATTGCGGAGCCAAACGTCTACACCGTGGAGTGGGGCGGCAGCGCCATGAATGCCATGTACGTATTTGCCAACGCCATCGACTATGACGCCCCCAGGTCAAGCACCGACACCGTAAAATACATCGGACCCGGGGCCTGGACCATGGACGCTATGGTGCTCAGCAGCGGCATGGAGGTGTACATCTCCGGCGGCGCCATTGTCCAGGGCATTGTGGTGGGGGACAAGGTCAGTGACGTGACCCTCCGGGGCCATGGCTGGATCGACGGCTCCAATCACGACAGCTGGATGCTGGACAGACGGACGGCCTATGTGCCCATAAGCTTAAGCGGCTGTGAGAACGTGACCATCCAGGGCCTTGCCATGCTGGATCCTAACGCCTGGTGCCTGAATCTATATGAATGCAGCGATGTGACCGTAGACGGCGTGAAGATTCTCACCGCCCGGCCCAACGGCGACGGCATCACCATCCAGTCCTGCCAGGATATTCTGGTGAAGAACAGCTTCGTTCGCAGCTGGGACGACAGCCTGGTGGTGAAGAACTACTCCAGCGTCAAGGGTACCGACAGCGCCAGAGTGACTTTCGAAAATTGTCAGGTCTGGACCGATCTGGCCCAATCCATGGAAATCGGCTACGAAACCAATAAGGGCGGCAAGCTGAAACCCACCATTACGGATATTACCTTCCGGGATATTACCGTACTTCACAACTTCCACAAGCCGGTTATGAGCATCCACAACGCGGACGACGCGGGCATTTCCGGCATCCGCTATGAGAATATCACCGTGGAGGATGCCTCCATGGGCAAGGGCGATGCCGGGGATAACGCCCAGCTCATCGATATCACCATCGGGGCCAGCAGCTGGTCCAGCACTACCAAGCGGGGGACTGTAGACGATGTGGTGTATGACGGGATCCATGTGCTCTACGGAGACGATACCATCGACTTCCGGGAGGGCAATCTCTGCCCCATCCGGATGATGGGCGCGGACGAGGAGCATAAAGTCACCAATGTGACAGTGAAGAATTTGGAAATCATGGGGGCTCCCGTGACCCAGGACAATGTCCGGGATAACATCAGTACGTCTCTGGATAAGTTTACGGAGAATATCCTGTTCTCCGCGGGGGAATAAGGAAGGAGTGGCTACCATGGGAGAAAAGCAAAAGAACATTCTGATTGTCTGCCTGTGCCTTGTGATCTGCGTCTGTCTGGGGCTGACCGTGTGGGCTTTAGGCCGGGAAGAACCGGAGGCGCCCAATCCCAACGTGACCCTGGTGACAACCCCGGAGCAGACGGGCTTTGAAGAGCATCCGGAGTGGACGATCCCGGTGACGGAGCCCATTGACTACGGCGAGAATCTGGCCTTGGGGAAAGAGGCTAAACAGAGCGGCCAGACGGATGTCTATAACTGCCGGAACGTGAACGACGGCGATCGGTTTACCTACTGGGAAGGGGAATCCGGCGATTATCCCAACGACGTGACCATCGACCTGGAGGAGAGCGTCCAGATGGGCTCTGCCCGGGTGCTGCTGAACCCCAGCCGGATCTGGAGCGCGAGAACCCAGGACATTGAAATTCTGGTCAGCGAGGACGGAGAGAACTTCGTGACGGCCTATCCCAGAACGACCCTCACCTTTGACCCCAACACGGATAACAGCGTCTACCTGGAATTTGCGGCCCCTGCCCAGGGCCGATATGTCCGGTTCCAGTTCTATGCCAACACCGGAGCCAAGGGCGGGCAGGCGGCGGAGGTTGAGGTGTACGCACCATAATGTCCGAATACGGAGAGAGGATCCCCTTTTCTGACAAGACAGGATCCTTTTTTAGGGCAGCAGCCAAATGACTGCTGCCTTTTCCTTGACAAATGGCTGGGTTTAACGTAAAATATAAATAGCAACCAAACTTTACATGTTTGATTTGGAGAACACAGTATGGTCACAATTGAGGATATCGCCAAAGAAGCCGGGGTCAGTGCCACAACCGTGAGCAACGTGATCCACGGACGAACCAACCGGGTGTCCGCCCACACGGTGGAGCTGATCAACGAAATTATTCGGGAGCGGGAATATGTGCCGAATATGTCGGCCCGGGCTATGAAAACCCGGTCCTCCAAGGTGGTAGCGCTGATCAACCATCTGGAATCCCGGGATCAGGAAAAATTTATGTCCGACCCGTTCTTTATGGATCTGACCAGCGCGGTGGAAAAGGCCCTGCGGGAGCAGGGGTATTTCCTGATGATCCGGGCCATCTCCGAGAGCGAGGGCCTGCTGCAGTTTATCCGGAACTGGAACGTGGAGGGCGTCTTTATGCCCGGCCTGTTTGAGGATGAGCCCTTTTACCAGACCCTCCGGGAACTAAAAATGCCGGTGGTGCTGACGGACAGCTATATCCGCAATCTGGGCCGTATGGTGAACATCGGCCTTCAGGATTTTGAGGGCGCGCGCCTTGCTACGGAGCATTTGATTGAGAACGGGCATAAACGAATTGTGTTTGCCGGTCCCGCGATAAAATCCGGGGGCGTTGTGGAGCAGCGGCTTCTGGGCTACCGGAAGGCCCTGCATGATCACGGGATTGCCTTCGATCCGGGCCTGGTGTATGAGTGTGAATTTTCCACTTCGAAAATGATAGCCCTGGGAGCGGAGATGGCCAAACGGAACGGCTTCACTGCTGTGTTCGCCACGGCGGATATGCTTGCGGCGGGGATTATGTCAGGCCTTCAGCAGGCGGGACGGATGGTGCCACGGGATATTTCCGTTGTGGGCTTTGATGACATCAACTGGAGCCGGATGACCATGCCCATGCTGACCACTGTCCACCAGGACGCGATGCTCAAGGGACGCATGGCGGCGGAATGTATGATCCGTCTGCTGGAAGGAGAGCCGGTCAGCAACCACAACCAGATCATGCCGGTACGCCTGATCCAGAGAGACAGCGTTCGCGCCATATGAAACAAAAGCGCCAGGACAAGCCGAAACAGGCCCTGTCCTGGCTTTTGTCATTTCTGTACAAAAAAATATAGAAAAATATGGATGAACTGCCTATTTACAAATTACGAACTTTTTGGTACCATATGGTTGAACGTTAAATTAACGGAAATGATCAGAAACACCCAGATGGTGCAGTATGGTTTGTTTGGTTTAACGTAAAACTAAATGAAGAAAGCAGGATGAAAAATGAAAACCACAAAGCTCATCAGTCTGATTCTTGCGGTCGCCATGGTTCTGGGCCTGTTCGCTGCCTGTGGCAAGAGCAGCACGCCTGAGACTACCGCTGCGGCTCCCGCTGCCACCGAAGCTCCTGCGGCTCCCGCCGAAACCGAGGCTCCCGCCGCAGAAGAGTCCGGCTCTATCACCTTGGGCATCTGGCCTGAGGACACCGAGACCGAAGCCATTGCTACCCATGAGAACTACTATGTTCCCGCCTTCAACGCGATGCATCCCAATGTGGAAGTGGTTCCCGCTTACTACAAGTACGCACCCGATACTTACGTTGCCATGGCTACCGCCGGCAATGCTCCCACCGTGTTCGAGTCCTGGTTCACTGAGCCCCAGAAGCTGATTCGCAACGGTCTGGTTCGCGACATCACCGACATCCTGGAAGCGCGCGGCTGGCTGGATTCCATGAGCCCCGCTATCCGCTCCCTGTTGTCCGACGAGGATGGCCGTGTCTACGGCGTACCCCGTGACGCTTACTCCATGGGTCTGATGATCAACATCAAGCTGTTCACTGAGGCTGGCCTGGTCAACGAGGACGGCTCCGTGAAGATCCCCCAGACCTGGGAAGAAGTCTATGAGGACTCCAAGATCATCCGCGAGAAGTGCGGCGTTGCCGGCTTCTGCATGCAGGCTTCCGATGCCGGCGGCGGCTGGCACTGGTGCAACATCGCCTGGAACTTCGGCGCCAAGCCCCTGTGCATTGACAATGGCGACGGCACTTACACCTCCAACATGAACACCCCCGAAGCCATTGCCGCTATGGAGTGGGTCCAGAAGATGGTCGCCGACAAGTGTGTCACCGACGATCCCACTGTGGAAAACTGGGGCACCGGCTTTGAGCGCATCGGCACCAATACCGCTGCCATGTATATGTCCGCTAACGATGCCGTCAACCAGCCCTCCAACCAGGGTATGAAGGCTGACGAGTTCTTCCTGGCTCCCATGCCCGCTGGCCCTGGCGGTCACCACACCCTGATGGGCGGCACCCCTTACTTCTTCTCCCCCGATGCTACCGATGAGGAAGTCAACTGGGCACTGGATTACCTGGAAATCATGGGCAAGTCCCCCGAAGTCACCGACGCTGCCCGGGACGGCTGGGTTGCCGACGCTGAGTACCGTGCCGGTTCCAACATCCCCGTGATCCCCAACTTCCCCGCATGGACCGGCGCCGTTGTTGACGAGCAGAACAAGGTCGTTGAGGAGCACTCCAACGTGGATATGAGCCTGTGGCAGCCTTACTTTGACTTCTCCAAGGAAGCAGACGCCCTGCGTCCTGAGGAGCCCGGTGAAACCCAGACCATGTACGCACTGCTCAACGGTGTGATCCAGGCCATCTGCGCGGATCCCGCCGGTGTGGATATCCCCGCTCTGATGGAGCAGGCCAACGCTGACTATCAGGCCGTTCTGGATGCCATGTAATCAGCCGTAACCGCAAATATCCAATCGCTTTCCTGGGGCCGCCGCATATGCGGCGGCCCTCAGACTATGAGACGCAAAGAATCCTGCCTTCTCAAACTTGACTTTCTTTTTGTGTTTTTATATGATCAGAATATAATTATTCCGCGTGAGGTGATTGCTGAATGAAAAAGAACGGAGAACGTCTGCCCCATTCCGGCACGAAATTCCGCAGAGATGTGGGTGCGTGGGCGCTCATGCTGCCCAGCCTGATTCTGTTTGCTTTCTTTGTTTGGGTTCCCCTGCTTGACACGGTTCGTATGAGTTTTTACGACGTGAAGGGCGTGGAGCTGACCAAATTTGTTGGACTGAAAAACTACCAGAAGCTTCTGGTTCAGCCGGCCTATAAGATCGCCTGGGGCAATACGGTGAAATATACGATTTGCTCCCTGTTCGTCGGTCTTTGCGTACCGGTGATTATCGCGGCCCTGATTACGGAGGTATCCCACTTCAAGGGCTTCTTCCGGGTGGCCGCTTACTATCCCAATGTGATTCCTTCCATTGCCGCCGTGATGATCTTCACCTTTTTCTTTGGCTACGGCGAGCGGGGTGTGCTGAATATTCTGCTGGCTAAGATCGGCGTAGGCCCCCTTTCCTTCCTGACCAGTGAAAAGTGGGTTATATTCTGGATCGTGGTGGCCATGACCTGGAAAGCCGCCGGCAGTACGGCCCTGGTATATATGTCCAGTATCTCCAGCATTTCCCCGGATCTGTATGAGGCTGCCACCATCGACGGCGCGTCTCCCTTCCGCCGGTTCTTCTCCATTACCATGCCCACCATTCTGAAGACCGGAAAGACCATGCTGATTCTCCAGATTCTCGCCGTGTTCCAGATCCTTTACGAGCCTATGATGATGACCGGAGGCGGCCCCAACAATGCCAGTATCTCTATCATGGAGCTGGTGTATGACCTGGCCTTCACCCAGATGAAGATGTCTCAGGCGGCGGCATTGTCCGTGGAGGTCTGCATCTGTCTGATCATCCTGACCGTGATCTACTATGCTGTGGCAAACGCCGCGGACAAGGACTAAGAGGGAGGGAATATCATGAGCTTTTTCAGCAATTATCAGCAGAAGGATGATGGTACGATCCGGTTTTACGACCTGAAGTCCCGCAAAACCAAATTCTGGCTGACGATGATTTACATAGCCTGTGCCCTGATTGCCCTCATTGCCCTGTACCCGGTATTCTGGCTCATTTGCAGCTCTCTGAAAAATACCGAAGAGTTCTGGTCCGGCACCAATATTATCCCCAAAGCCTGGGACTGGCAGGGCTGGATCGACACCTGGAACTCCTTCGGCTTTACCAAGTACTACATGAACTCTGGGATTGCCGTGGCTGGCGGCGTAATTTGTGCTGTGTTCTTCAACGGCCTGATTGCCTATGTACTGGCGGTGCTGCGCCCCCGGGGCTCCGGCGTGGTGCTGGCCCTGATCATGTGGTGTCTGTTGATTCCTCCCACCACCAGCTTTGTGGCCCTGTTTGTGAACATCAAGAAGATTGGCTTGACCAAGAGCTTTGTGCCGCTGTGGCTGGCTATGGGCGCCAATGCCTACTGGGTGATCCTGTTCAAAAACTATTTTGACGGCCTGCCCAAGGACTTTATTGAGGCGGCCCGGATTGACGGCTGCGGCGACTTCGGGGTCTTCACCCGGATCATCCTGCCGCTCAGTAAGCCAATTATTGTGGTGGTTGCCATCTTCGCCATTACGGCGGCCTGGTCCGATTTCCTGATGCCCTATCTGCTGCTGCAGGGGACCCCCAAGGAAACCGTCATGGTGAAGCTCTATTCCTTCAACTCCTCCATCAAGACCAATCGGCTGGATATCATTCGTGCTGTTCTCTATTCTATTATCCCACCCACCATTCTCTTCAGCGTCTTCCAGAAGCAGATCATGGGCGGTGTAATGAACGGCGGTATAAAGGGGTAAATGTATGGGAAAATATGCGGATCGATACTTCCAGGTACATCCCTGGCAGATCATCGAAGACGGGTTTAACCCGGATTACAGCGAGGTGGCAGAATCGATTTTCTCGCTGGGAAATGAATATACCGGCCTGCGGGGTTATTTTGAGGAAGGGTATTCCGGAAAAAGCCTCCAGGGAAGCTACTTAAACGGCGTTTACGAGCGCCGGATGCTGCCCAAGTCCGGCTACAAGGGAATGCTGCCCTTCACCGAGTTCATGGTCAACACTGTGGACTGGGTGTATACCCGCGTCTTTTGCAACGGCGTGACGCTGGATCTGGCGGTGAGCGCGATTTCCGGCTTCCGCCGGGTGCTGGACCTGCGCACCGGCGTTTTATGCCGGAGCTTTACCTGGCAGGTGGACCAGGGCACAGAAGTGGAGCTGAGCTTTGAGCGCTTTACGTCCATGGAGCGGGAGCAGCTGGTGGGCCAGAAGCTGACGGCAAAGGTGGTTCGGGGACAGGCGGATCTGACGATCCTCGCTGGCTTGGACTTTACCCGGCCCCATGTGTCCGTGGGGGACGCCTTGTTCCAGGTGAAAACGCAGGATGCCGCCATGGGCGGCGCCAGCATCCTGGCAGCTACCAAAACCACCGGCCAGAGTGTCTACGCCGCCGCCGCTTTCCATGGCATGGAGGGCAAGCCCTCTATGGAAGACGGAATCGCGGCAAATCAGTTCACGGTTTCTCTGATCGCTGGCCAGACAGTTTCGCTGAATCGGGTGGTGACACTGCTCAGTGCCCGCAATGACACCGAGCAGGCGAGCCTTTCCCAGCGGATTCAGGCGGCAAACGCGGAACTGGAAAAAGTGGACTACGATGCGCTCAAGGCGGAAAGCGCCGCCTGGTGGGAAAAGCAGTGGGCGGTGTCCGATATCGAAATTCAGGGGGATCCGGAAAATCAGCAGGGCATCCGCTTCTGCATCTTCCAGCTCCATCAGACCCTCCACACCGCCAAATACGGCGCGGTATTTGGAGCCAAGGGCCTGACCGGCGAAGCCTACAACGGCAACACCTTCTGGGACAGTGAGGTGTATTGCCTGCCCTTCTATCTGTTCAACAATCCTCAGGCGGCGAAAAGTTTCCTGAAATTCCGCTATGACACCCTGCCCGAAGCGAAGCAGCGGGCGGCCGCCCTGGACTGCAAAGGCGCGTTTTATCCCATTGCCACGATCAGCGGTCGGGAGTGCTGCGACCTGTGGCAGCACGCTTCCCTCCAGCTTCAGGCAACCACAGGCGTGGCCTACGGCATCTGGAACTATGTTCATCAGACCGGGGACAAGGATTTCCTGCATGGCTGCGGGGCGGAAATGCTGGTGGAAATCAGCCGGATGCTGGCCAGCCGGGGAGATTGGGACCCGGTAACCGGCGGCTATGGCTATTACTGCGTCATGGGCCCGGATGAGTTCCAGATGATGGTCCATCACAACGCCTACACCAACTTCATGGGGAAAAAGGCGCTGCTGTTCACCCTGGAGACCCTGGCGGAAATGGACCCGAAGCAGATAGAAAAGCTGGGAGTCACACAGGCGGAAAGGGAGGATTGGCAGGAAAAAGCGGACCGGATGTATATTCCCTATGACGAGGAAACCAGGCTCTTTGAGCAGAACATGGGATATTTCCATCTGCCCCACAGGGACCCCGGCTCTATCCCTGTGGAGGAGTTCCCGCTGTACGCCCACTGGTCCTATGAGCGGATCTACCGCAACGATCTGATCAAGCAGCCTGACGTGCTGATGTTTATGATGCTCTACGGCTCTGAGTTTACAAAAGAGCAGCTTACAGCGAACTTTGACTATTATGAGCCTCGCTGCATCCATGAGAGCAGCCTGTCTCCCTCCATTCACTCCATCCTGGCCTGCCGACTGGGGAGAATGGAAAAGGCGGAGAGTATGTTTGACTTTGCCACTCGGATGGACCTGGACAACTACAACCGGAACACCCGGGAGGGCCTGCACACCACCTCCATCGCCGGTGCCTGGATGAATATTGTCTATGGCTTCGGCGGCCTGATCAGCGACGGAAAGATCCTGACACTGAATCCCTGCATCCCCAAGGGGTGGGAAAAATACACCTTCTGCCTTTGGGTGGGTGGCAGTCTGCTGCGCATCGGCGTGACCCAGGAGGAGGTATCTCTGGAGGTTCTGCAAGGCGATGCCGTAAAGCTGAAGCTCTATGGCAGGGAAGTGACGGCGGACAAACAGACATCCACTTATCGCCGGGAGGACGAAGCATGACCTGGACACTGCAAAACGACTTTGTAAACAACGAAACGGTTGCCGACAATGGCAACCGCTTCTTGATTGGCAACGGCTATATGGGCATCCGGGGCACCCTGGAGGAGCACGGCAAGGAGCAGCTGGCCGCAGTGAACCTGGCCGGGATTTTTGATAAGGTAGGGGATGGCTGGCGGGAGCCGCTGAACGCCCCCAACCCCCTGCATACGGTGCTGTCCGTGGGCGGAGAAACCCTTGCCCTGCCAGAAAAGCAGCCCATTTCCCATACCCAGGGACTAGACTACCGTCACGGTATTTTCTTCCGGAAGACGACCTGGGCTGTGGGCGGGGGAGAGGTAACGGTGGATTCCCAGCGGATCGCCCATATGGGCAGGTACCACTTGATCCTGCACCGCTACCGCGTCACCGCCTCTGCTCCTATGAGGTTGGAAATCACGGCGGATATTGAAGACGATATCTGGGAGCTTCACGGCCCCCACTATTCGGAAACTGCCTATGAAATCCAGGATAACACCATCCTTTGCTCTGCCAAGGTGCAAAACGGCAAGGATCGTGTGGCCGTGGGCCGCAGCTGCACCCTGGAGGGGGCAGAAGCCTCTTATGCGGAAAGGGCAAAGGGGCTGTGCTTCCAGGTGAACCTGGAAGCGGGGAAGTGTGTGACCCTTGTTTCCATCAGCGCCGTCTGCACCACGGCGGATTCCTGTAGTCCAGAGGAAAAAGTGGTCGAGTTGCTGCAAGAAGCGGACTACGATACACTGTTTGCCTCCCACAAGGACGCTTGGGAGAAGATCTGGGAAGCGGGAGAAGTGGAGCTGGAGGGGGACGACCTGGCAAGAGATACCCTTAATTACTCCCTCTATCACCTCAACTCCATCGCTCCCCGTCATGCGGACAATCTGTCCATTCCTGCCCGGGGACTTTCCGGACAGACCTACAAGGGGGCCGTATTCTGGGACAGCGAGATGTTCATTCTGGACTACTTTCTCTTTACTCAGCCGGAGGTGGCCCGGTCCATGGTGCGCTACCGCATCGATACCCTGCCTGGCGCTTTGGAAAAGGCAAAGCAGTACGGCTGGCAGGGTGCCTTCTATGCCTGGGAAAGCCAGGAGGGGGGCTTCGACGGGTGCTCTGACTACAACGTCACCGACGTTTTCACCGGGCGACCCATGCGGACCTTCTTCAAGGATAAGCAGGTGCATATTTCCTCCGCTGTAGCCAGAGCCATTATGCAGTATGTGCTGGTGACGGGGGACAAGAAGCTGCTGGCTCAGGGCGGCGCCCGGACGGTGCTGGAATGCGCCCGGTTCTACTACTCTTTACTGGTAGGGTACGCTTCCTCAGACCGCTGGGAAATTCACGATGTGATCGGTCCGGACGAATACCATGAGCGGGTGAACAACAACGCCTACACCAACCGGATGGCCCTGGCCACTATCCGTTGGGCCTTGGACGGGGCGAAGCTTCTCCGGGAATCTGACCCCAAGGCTTACAAAAACTTCTGCGCCCAGACCGGTGCGGAGGAGCTGCTGCCCAAACTCAAAAAGGCGGCGGAAAAGCTTTACGTTCCTGTCCCCAACGAAAAGGGGGTCATTGAGCAGTTTGACGGTTATTTCTCTCTGGAGGATGCTGACCTGGCAGAGGTGCGGGGACGTCTGCTGGACGCAAAAGAATACTGGGGCGGCGCTTACGGCGTGGCCTCCCAGACCCAGGTCATTAAGCAGGCGGATGTGGTGACTATGCTGGAGTTCTTCCACAACGACTATTCGGTGGAAACCCTGAAGGCAAACTGGGATTACTACGCCCCCCGGACAGAGCATGGTTCTTCTCTCAGTGCCTGTATGTACGCTCTCCTTTCCTGCCGCTGCGGCGACGCCAAGGACGCCTATCCCTTCTTTATGAAGTCCGCTCAGGCGGATTGGCTGGGCGGCGGCAAGCAGTGGGCGGGCCTGGTGTACATCGGCGGCACCCACCCGGCGGCGGCCGGCGGAGCCTGGAAGGTTCTGGCCCAAGGCTTTGGAGGCCTGGAAGTGGAAAATGGGGTCCCGGTGGTAAAGCCCTGCCTGCCGGAGGGCTGGAAGAAAGTGACGCTTAAATGCTGTGTCCACGGAAAGTGGTATCGTCTGGAATTGACCCAAGAGAAAGGAAAAATAGAGGAATTATGAAATACGAAGCCGTAATTTTTGATTTGGACGGGGTGATCTGCTTTACGGATCACTACCACTACCTGGCCTGGAAGGCCCTGGCGGACAGCCTGAATACTCCCTTTGACGAGAGCAAGAACGATCGGCTCCGGGGTGTTTCCCGGATGGACAGCCTGGAGATCGTGCTGGAGGAATACCAGGGTCCGGCCCTTTCTCAGGAGGAAAAGGTGGCCCTGGCTACAAAAAAGAACGATCTGTATCGGACTTATTTGCAGTCCATGTCCCCGGCGGATCTGTCTGATGAGGTGCGCAGCACCTTGAACGCCCTGCGGGCCAAGGGGCTGAAGCTGGCCATCGGCTCTTCCAGCAAGAATACCCCCCTGATCCTGGAGCGGCTGGGCCTGGGTGGATTCTTCGACGCGGTGTCCGACGGCAACAACATCACCCGTTCCAAGCCGGATCCCCAGGTCTTCACCATGGCGGCGGAGATGCTGAATCTGGCCCCGGAAAAGTGCCTGGTGGTAGAGGACGCGGAGGCCGGAATCCAGGCAGCCTGTGCCGGAAAATTTGACAGCGCGGGCCTTGGGCCTGCGTCCCAATATGAGAAGACCACCTATCCGATGAAAACCTTTGCGGATCTGCTGTCCGTAACGGATGGAACGAAGATTTGAACTTTTTTCTGCAAAACCCAGGTGCTCCTGCAAGGGGGCACCTGGGTTTTAAAATTTGGGGGTTGACATATATACCCAGAAAGACTATAATGTACTGGTACATTAAGTACAATTTGACGGTAAGGGGGATGAACATTGGAAATTATTATCAGCAACAACGCAAATAAACCGATCTATGAGCAAATCACCTCCCAAATCAAAGCGATGATTATGAGCGGGGAACTGCAAGCCGGGGAGGCCATTCCCTCCATGCGCGCATTGGCAAAATCTATTCATGTCAGCGTGATTACGGTTCAAAAGGCCTATGAGGATTTACAGAGGGATGGGTTCATTGAAACGACGGTTGGCAGAGGCAGCTTTGTGTCCGCGCGGAACAAGGAATTTTATCAGGAGGAGCAGCAGCGTCTTGCGGAAGAGCACCTGCAAATTGCCGCGGAAATCGGCCGGGTGAGCAATATTTCCCTTGGGAAATTGACGGAACTGCTGACTATGTTTTATCAGGAGGATGAATAACGTGGAGAATATTTTGGATGTGCAGCAGGTTTGTAAAGCCTTTCCAAGCTTTGCTTTGGATCAGGCATCTTTTTCCATCCCCTATGGGTCCATTATGGGATTTGTAGGGGAAAACGGCGCCGGGAAGACGACAACCATCGGCTGTATTTTGAATACCATTGCCAAAGACAGTGGAACGGTTCGGCTGTTTGGAAAAGAACTGTCTGATGGGGAGAAGGAACTGAGGGAGAGAATCGGCGTGGTATATGACGGCGATAACTTTCCGGCGTATTGGACAGCGGAGCAGCTGTCCCGGGTCATGCAGGGACTATACCCCAAATGGGATAATGGGCTGTTTCAAAAATGTTTACACGACTTTCAGCTGCTGCCCAGGCAGAAGATCCGGCACTATTCCAAAGGCATGACCATGAAGCTGGCGGTTGCGGCGGCTCTGGCCCATCATCCCCAGCTTCTGATTTTGGATGAGGCGACCAGTGGGTTAGATCCGGTGATGCGGGAGGATATGCTGGACGTATTTCTTGATTTCGTCCAGGAAGAAGACCACGCGATTCTTATGTCTTCCCACATTACCACGGATCTGGAAAAAATCGCGGATTACATTACCTTCATCCACAACGGAAAGTGCATTTTGACCGCATCGAAAAATGACCTCGTCTATCACTTTGCGATTATGCGTTGCAAAGAAAAGCAATTTCTGGAACTGGATCCCAGGGATGTCCTGGCCTATCGGAAGCGGGATTATCAGACGGATGTGTTGGTGGCGGACGGGAAAGAGGCGGAGCGGAAATATCGGGGCTGTGTTGTAGATCACGCTTCCATTGAAGAAATTATGCTGCTGCTTGTCAGGGGGGAACGGGTATGAAGGGACTTCTCAGAAATAATTTTTATGCGGCGCGTTCCGGCGCGGGAACCTTTTCTGCGTTCATGGCGCTGCTGGGCGCTTTTGTTACCATGGTTGTCAGTCAGCAGCTTTTGCTGTTCTATATCCTGCTGGGGATCGTCGGCTTTCCGGCCATTGCGGCGGCCAGCATAGGGAAGGACTACATTTCAAAATGGGGAAAATACAAGCTGACCACGCCTGTAAAGAGGGCGGACATTATAAAGAGTTACTTTATTCATCAGCTGCTTTGGCTGCTGGTAGGGCTGCTCTTTGCCGGGGCCGGCATGGGACTAAGCTGGCTTCTGCATGGGTGTCCCTTTGACCGGAGTCTGGATGCGTTTTTGGTCTTCTTTGTGGGAATGAGTATCAGCCTGTTTGCCGGTGCGATTTTCTTCCCTCTGTTTTATTTAGGCGGTGAAGAGCGAAGCGGGGCTTTCCTCGTGATCAGCCTGTTATGCGGGATCGGAATTGTCATGGGACTGGTTACATATCTCAATTTTTTGTTTGGACCGGAAATGTCTGATTTACAGATCCTCCTGGGAGGGGGGATTCTGCTTGCCTGCTCTCTGATGGTGTTTGCCTGCTCTTATCCGGTGACAGCGGCGATTTTCAGGAGGAAAGAATATTGAGCTGAGGCAAAGATAAAAGGGCGAAGCATGTGCCCTGTGTGGGTCGGGTGTTAATCAGAGTTTTCCTGAGAATCACAATGTGGGCAGAAGCATCGTTCCCAATATGGCGGCGTCCGGAATCAGAACAGTGTGTTCTGTTTCCGGACGCTGCAAACCTTTTTCAGCTTCTGTGCCGTAGCGGCCAGAGCCAGCTTGTTCAGGTTCCGGGAACCTTGGGGACACACACGGACGCAGCGCATACAGGTAATGCACTTTTCGTTGTCTGTTTTTCTGGGATCGTCCATGGGAATGGCACCCACGGGGCAGCTTTCGGCGCAGATTCCGCAGGCTACACAGCTTTTATCCGCGCCTGGGTGCATGGGAAGACCGCCAAAGGACTTGTAAGGACGGTTGCCGGGCAGGGCCAACTCCGGCGGGCTGTTCTCAGCCAGCCGGATGTGGATGGCATCGGCGAAGCCTTCCAGTTCCCGGGTGTCCTCCGCGTCCGGCCGGCCGGCGGCGAACTGACGGGCAATGGAATGCTCCGCAATGGCGGCAACAGCGGCAACGCTGACAAATCCGGAGGCATCCAGCGTATCCTTCAGTTCCACCAGCGTGTCCTCAAATTCCCGGTTCCCGTAGACGGACACAAGGATGGCTTTGGCCCCGTTACCATGAAGCAGGGAAAGACGATGGACCGCAATGGCGGGAACCCGTCCGCCGTAAGAGGGAACCGCAACGACGCAGACATCTTCGGCGGTGAAGGAGAAGGTGGAAAAATCCACGCTTCTGTCACACAGGTCGATGGTGACTGCGTTTTCTGCCAATCTTCCGGTTAAAATATCGGCGACCCTTTCCGTGCCGCCGGTGGGGCTGAAAAGAATTTTATATGTGCGCATGAATTGTCCTCCTTAATAAGCGTTTTCCGACATGGTTTTATCCTGGATTGCGTTATGGAAGGCCTCCTCGTAGTCAATGAGCATACGAAGTTCCGCCTCAGAATACCGGAAAAAGAGAATGTCGTCCACATGGGCAAACATCTCCCGGTCGTATTTTTGGTGCTCTGTATAGAAAGCTTCTCCCTTGGCGGTGAGTCTGGCTATGGTTTGCCGCCGGTTCGTTGGGCATTTCTGCCGCTGGATATAGCCCTTTTTCTCCAGACGGGCAGCCGTTTGAGAGACAGCGCCCTGGGTCACGTCCAATTTCTGGGCGACCTCCGACATGGTTTTCCCTTCGCCGGGACCAATGGCAATCACAAAATGGGCCTCCCGCATATACAGCTTGTCCCCTGCCACATATTCCCGGTCGGAATCCATGTACTGCACATAGGCCCGGGCGGTGGCAGCTTTTTGATGCAGTAATTCGTAAATCAGATTCAGTCTCGCGTCGCTCGTACCATCCATCTCCTGTCGATTTTCTCTATTATCGCAAAAACGGATGGGAAATGCAACAGGGAATTTTGCGGCGTGTACACGGGAATGTACACGCCGCAAAGGGGAAGAATTAATTTTCTGTATAACTCATGTTGATGGTGGCGCGCTTGTGGAAAATTAGGGCCAGAATGCCGCCCACTGCCAAAATGGCCAGGTTCAGCACAATCTGGATGGTGGAGGAGGAGACCAGCAGCAAAATGACAGAAGCAACGCAGATTACCAGGCTGATGACGCAGAAGGTATTGAGTACACCGTTTGACACATGGAAGCGGGACTTGTTCCACAGTTCGGGCATTTTCTTGGGCAGCTGCATGGCGGCGTAAACCACGATGGCGGCGCAGACCTTAGTGACAATGACGGTGCTGTTGGCAATGGTGGTCAGATCCAGGCCGATGATGATGGGAACAATGCCTACCAGGTAGAAGGTCAGCAGGATCCAGTGGGCGGTGCCCCATTTGCGGTTGGTAGCGCCCAGACCCTTGGGCAGCCAGCCGTCGTTGCAGGCCCGCAGTACGGGATAGACCATCATGCCAATGGAGAAATTCAGGGTGGTGAGAAGGGCGAACATAAACCAGACCGTTGTTGACCATGACCCGGCCGGTCTTGGCAATCAGTCCCGCAAAGGGCTCGTATACCGGCTGCTGGATGATGACCTTATCCCCGGGATTGGAGAAAGCGCGGATGGCCATGTTGATGGCGCTGACCACAGTGGGCATCATGGATACCCGGGCGGGATCGAAATTAAGGCCGAACCGCTTGCCATACCACCACTTCAGAGCGTCGTAGTAAGCAGATGTGTCACACTCTCCACAGTGTGTTGGAACGCTTTAATTTGGAGCTGCCGAAGGAAAGCGAATACAATGAAAATCTGGACAATCCGGTGGCGAACATCATATATGCCCGGATTACGGACGTGATTGAGCAGAGCGGGGTTTCGCCGGACAGAATGCGGATGGAGGAAAAGGTACGGATTGTCCATCGTCTGAACGAAAGCGGTGTCCTATCCATGAAGGGGGCTGTTGCGGAGGTGGCCAGGCAGCTTTCCATCTCCGTGCCTACGGTTTACCGGTATATGAGCAAGGGAAACCCGGAAAGAAGGGTGGATCCATAAAGAACGGAGGGAAGGGCACTTAGACCTTCCCTCCATATTCATATTCCAGTGCGGCATTCGGCGCGTCCAGTGTTAGCAGGGGGATCCCCTTTTCCTCAAAGCGGTAGGAAACCTGGCAGGAAATTTGCTCCCGGATGGTTCGCACCATGTCACCGCTTACCGGTGCCCGAAGGGGATGGCCCGCCTGTCCCCGGGGATTGACTGTCAGTGTGAAGGGCCCCTGCCGGACGACGATTTCCTCCGGCTGGATTTTCACCGCTTTGGCCCCTAAATAGGTGGCAAGGCGATATTCTTTTTCGCCCAGCAGGACGACGCCGATGACCCCGGTGAAGCGCAGGCCCCCCAGAGGAATCTCCGCAATAGACAGCATCAGGCTGCCCTCCGGGAAAAAGCACTGGGTCCAGATATACCCGCTGGGGAAGGAGGTGCCCCGGTCTCCCTCCAGATAGCCGGTGCCATTCTGAAATTCATAGGGGACACCGTTGACGAGGACCAACCCATTCACCCGGTGACGCATACTGAAAACGCTGTGCCTGCACTGTAAAAACGGCACATACCGAAAGGGCCCCATGATGTCATATCGGATGGGTGTAAAGGGGCCAAACCGAACAGAACCAGTGGCCTGGAGGTCAGAAACGTGGAGATCCAGCGTGAAGCCCTCTTTATGAAACAAGCTTCCTGTCATCCAGATTTGCTCGGCCTGCATTTGAAAATCTGAATCGGGAAGTTTTACATGGAAGGACTGGGTGTCGGTGATCAACTGGATGGTGCAGAATGTTTCCTGCTGCGTCCGATGGACGGACGGAATGACGGCAAGGGTCTGGGTATCGGACTGGCACCGAAAATACCAGCCGCGGAAGTTGTTTCGCATAGGAAAACCTCCAGTGTAGTCTGGAAGAAAGTATTCCCACGTTGGAAGGCAATTTATACGAAGCGCAACTACAAGGCGCGAAAAAGCACCCGGAATATGGTTTCGTGAGAAAACGTGGGATATCAAGCTAAAGCAGGTACAATCCCTTTTCGGGGTCAGAAACCGGGAGCTTTTTATGCTGTTGTGGTGGAAAGCATATCCAATTAAGCTGTCACAGCCCGCAATTTACAAGGCAGGCAGTGCACCGCAAAATAGCGGATGTTCTTTTGTCAGAGAAAGCCAGTGGAAGCCCCCATGCGTGTTAAGTACGCATGGGGGCTCTGATTACCATTGGTCAATTTCCGGGAAGACGGATTCTACCGTCAGCGATAGATTCCCTGTAAACTGCTCCCCTTCCAGCACGATGAAGTTTTTCCCGGCGTGGACAGTAAATTCGTAGGTTCCGCTATCCGTAATCTCCGCGAGGATTTTTTTGTCGCTGCCATCTAAACGGTATAGCCGCGCTTTCCCGGACTGGATGGCGAGAGAATAGACTACCCGCAAATCGCTGCCCTCTCTCCGTTTCAGCGCGGTTCCTCCAAAAATGGATTCCACACCGGTAAACTGGGAATAGCTGGCTTCATAGCTTCCTACGTAGTCATCGACACCTGCTTCCCGGGTTCCGACCAGATCGCCATCCTCCGTCAGGGAGCAGGTGGCGTGGGCATCTGCCCAATCATTGACCTCCGTCAGGAAGCTGTCCCATAGCGCATCCAGTTCCTCATGAATCCCTTCCTCGTTGTCCTTGAGTTCTTCCCACATACCGTCTGCAATCTCCCGATCACATCCGGTAAGAATGGTCAGCGCAAATACCAGCAGCAGGGCCAGAAAAATGATTTTTTGTGTCATAAGGTTCCCCCTCCTTTGGGTAAAAAGCGTAAAAAAATGTACGGCGGCGGAAATCCGACGCCGTACCGGAATGGGCCATTACAGTTCATTGATGGTTGCGGTAATGGCCATATTGCGAATCCGTTTCGCGGGGGCATAGGCCGCAATGGCGGCGGAAACAAAATCAAAGACCAGAATGATGCCCAGCAGCTGCACCGGCATCTCCCACCCGATTCCAAAATAGCGGGTCAGCAGCATCTGGTGCAGAAACCTGCTGAGAAGCAGACCAAGGCAGCAGCCCACGATCAGGCCGGAGAGAGCATAGGCAAAGGCCTCCGCACAAACCATTCCGGTAAGCTGGATGCCATCCATGCCAATCGCCCGCATGATGCCATATTGCCTGATTCTGGCGTTGACACTCATGGAAATGCTGTTCATCATATAAAAAAGGGTAATCACAGCGAGGATTGCCACAAAGCTGTACAGAACAAAGCAGGCGGCCAGATAGGTTTGTGCGTCACTGCGGTTGTTTTCCTGGTTATCTGCAAAAATAATATCGCTGCCTGCCAGGCGGCTGATCTGACGCAGGGTATCTTCATCGGCGCTTTTGCCAAGCTGGATGCCCACCAGACTATAGTTTTCCTCCCCGGTCAGTTCCGCAAAGGTCTCCTGGGAGCAGATTACGCTGTATTCGCTGGGCCAGATGCCGCTGGAAAGAGCGCAGGAAATGGTTACCGTTTTTCCACCGATCTGAAGGGTATCGCCGACCTTCAGGGGGTTATCCTGATTGCTGACCGTCATGACCTTGTCTGTGCTTCCATAGATTGTGGACAGATCTCCTTCCATGACGCTTTCCTCTGCCCGGTTCAGCAGGAAGTTACTGTAGGAGATAAGGCTGACATGAATGGCCCCTTCTCGGGAGGACGCGGCAGGGACATCGCCCAGATACGCGGTGCCAAAGCAATGCGTGACCCCTGGTATCGTTTCCAGTTCCTGCAATACCGACGGCTCTAACAGGAGTGCATTGGCATAGCCGTTGAGGGTGATATCCGGCTGCCACGACCGCAGAGAGGGCATCAGTGCCCGGGCAAATTCCAGGCCAACAGAGAAGCAGAGAAACAGGACAATGCTCAGTGCAAAGCTGGCGGTCATCAGAAGCAGGTTCTTTTTGGATGCCGTGGCGTGATGGACTCCCAGGGTCCATTCCGGCCTGCGAGAGCCGATTCTCGAGGGGCGTTTTGCCATAGGCGTATCTTCTGCATTGCCGGAAATCGCTGCCATAGGTGTTACCCTGGCGGCCCGCCGGGCCGGGGATTGCGCGGCAAGCAATACGGCCCCAGTGCCTACCAAGGCTCCGCTGATCAGTCCTATGGGGCTTAGGTGGAATAGAGGGGCGCCCGCAAATTCACCTCCGATGCCATAACGCAGCATGGCGCAGACGCTCCAGCTGGCGATGGTACCGAGAAGCATCCCCAGGGGGACGGCGGTTTTACACCAGTTCAGCGCCTCCAGACGCACAAACCGGATAACCTGACGGCGGCTCATGCCAATACAGCGCAGCATCCCGAAAAACTTCGTCCGCTGGGCAATATTGCTGTTGAGGCTTCCGGAAATCATGAAAATACCGGCCAGAAGAACCAGGACGAAGACAATCGCGGCCAGCCCATAGATATTGTGCACGGATTTGTTGCTGCTCTGTCCGGCAAGCCCCATGATGGCAGTGTTTTCCTGGATGCTGCCCGCCGGAAGACTATACTGCTGCTGGATTTCGGAAATCGCTCTGGATGCCTGCGCCGCGGTCTGAAACCGGAGATAGCAGGTTTGGGGAACCGAAACGCCGTTTGCGTCCATCAGAGAAGAAAAGGCCCGCTTCGTCATATAAACGCCTACCAGGTAGGTCTGTCCCTGATAGTATTCCCGGTCATCGGAGCCGAAGCCGGAGACAAGAAAGTCAGCCGCGCCGGCGGGGGTGCTTACCGTTACGGTGCTGCCCACCTGCACATCCAGGGCCAGCTTTGCGTTGGCGCTGAGCAGTACCTCGCTGTCCTTTTGGGGGAAAGCGCCTTCCTCCACTGCGCTTGTCAGCTGGGTCATATATTCGCGGTCCGTGCCGTACAGCGTGGCCTTCCGCCCGCCAATTTCGTATGGCAGATCTGCGTCTTCGTTGTATTTTCCCGACCAGCCAAGGCAGGCCACATCCGACCGCTGCCGGAGCTCCTCGCCAGCCTGCTCCGAGAGATTCCCAATCCGAATATGCCAGCTTCCGTGCCTGCTTTGCATATATTGGTCTTCTGCCTGAATCAGACTGTCCGCCGCGCTGAAAACCGCCGTTACCAGCATTACGGAGATGACAATGCACAAGATCGTCATCCGGTTCTGACGCCGCCGAACCCTGGCGGAAATGGGAATCAGGCTAAGGTAGCTTCTCATGCCCGGCACCTCCCCAGGTCCGTCAGAACCCCGTCGGACACCTGCAGGACCCGGTCCGCCGTATGGGCAATGGCGGGGTTGTGGGTAATCATAATCACCGTCTGCTCGTATTTTCGGGAGGCCTCCTTCAGCAGGGCAATCACCTCGCTGCTGTTCTGGGAATCCAGATTGCCGGTAGGCTCGTCGGCCAGAACCAGGGAGGGCCGGGTCATCAGCGCCCGCCCGATGGCAACCCGCTGCTGCTGGCCGCCGGAAAGCTGGCTGGGCAGATGATTACGCCGCTGCTCCAGCCCCAGGATGGTGAGCAGGTCCTCCAGATACCCCCGGCTTACCTTCCGGTGATCCAGCAGCAGGGGAAAGAGAATGTTCTGTTCCACGGAAAGCTCCGGGATCAGGTGAAACGACTGGAAAATGAATCCGATATTCCGGCGGCGGAAAATGGTCAGTTCCTTTTCCTTCATGGCAAAGGTGTCTTTGCCGCCTATGAAAACCCTGCCGGAGGTGGGGGTGTCTAAGGCCCCGATCATGTTCAGCAGGGTGCTTTTGCCGGAGCCGGATTGTCCCACAATTGCCACAAATTCACCCTGGGGAACGGAGAAGGTCACGTCCTTCAGGGCATGCACCGCCGTTTCCCCGCTGCCGTAGGTTTTGGAGATTTTCTCTACACGTAATAAGTCCATAGATATTTTTGCTCCTTTCTGTCACTCGGACTGTATGAGCATAATAATACAAGAACCTGACAGACGGATGAATCGAAGATGACTATTTTGTCATAATTTCCGTATCGGGAAAATTGATGGTAAAAACCGTGCCCCGTCCCAATTCGCTGCGCACCTCAATGCTGCCCCGGTGGGCCTCGACGATGGCCTTTGCCAGGGGCAGTCCCAGACCCACACCCGGGGTGTCCCCGGAAAAGGGGCTGCGATAGAACCGCTTGAAGATATGGTACAGGTCCTCCGGGTGGATGCCGCTGCCTGTGTCCTCTACGATGATTTGGGTCAGACAGGGGGACTGCCGCCATCGGATGTGGATTTCATCCCCGGAAGCGGTATGATCCAGGGCGTTTTTTATCAGGTTCCCCATGGCCTCCGTCAGCCAGATCCGGTCGCAGGAAAGAACGGTATCGCCATCACCCTCCAGGGATATTTTCTTCCCCTCCTGCTCGGCACGAAAGGCATACTGCTTCCAGGCCTGGGTCATCAGCTCCGGAAGATTCTCTGGACGCCGGGCCAGGGGGATGGCTCCCGCGTCCAGCTGAGCCATTTTCAGAAGGTTCTGCACAAGAGATTCCATGCGGTCCAGTTCCTGCTCGGAGAGGACCGAAAAGTGGCGGACCGTGTCGGAATCCGCCGCCTCCTGCTGGAGAATGCCATTGTAGATGTTCAGAGCGGCAATGGGGGTTTTTAACTGATGGGAGATGTCGGAGATGGTGTCCCGGAGAAACTCCTTTGCCTGGCGCTCACTGTCCGCGTGGGCGTCCGCCATGGTCACCAGGGAATTGACCTGGTGGAACAGGTGATGCATGGCCCCTTCCTCATTGCATTCGATGGTACCCTTTCGCCGGTCCAGGATATACGCCTCAACTTTGAGGGCGGTGTCCTCCAGCCGTTTGTCCTGGCCCTTCAGATACGCCACACAAAGCACCACCACAGTAACCGCCGTACAGAGGGCAGCCAGAAGAAAAAAGAGGACCGCATATTGGGGAAGCGCCCAGGAAAGGGCCGCCGCCAGAGCGGGAATCCCCACATTTCCCGCCAGAACCTTCAGAAGGAAGGCTTTCTGCTCCTGACACAGGCTCATTGGGCTTTGCCTCCTTCCCATTTATACCCCATGCGGCGGACGGTGACAATTCGGGTGGGATTTGCAGGATCATCTTCAATCTTTGATCTCAGGCGCCGGATGTAGACTGCCAGGGTGTTTTCGCTGACAAAGCTGCCGTCACAGTCCCAAAGCTTTCCCATGATCTGCTCCGGGGAGAGAATCATGTGGGGGTGCTCCATGAAAAGCCGGAGAAGCTTCCACTCCGCCGCTGTCAGGTCAATGGGCGATCCGTTTTTACTGGCCTGTCCTTCCAACAGACGCAGGGTGATGCCGCCGGAGGACAGCTCCCCGGATGGCTGCTGAAAACGCTGGCTTCTGCGAAGCAGGGCATGGATCCGGGACATGAGAACCGCCAGCTTAAAGGGCTTAGTGAGATAGTCGTCCCCGCCCATGTCCAGGCCCATGATGATGCTGGTTTCCTCGTCGGAGGCGGTCAGAAACAGAATGGGAACCTGGGATATCTGCCGTACTCTTTCACAGAAGGAAAAACCGGAACCGTCAGGGAGGGAAACGTCCAGAATCAGCAGGTCATATCTGCCCTCCTGCCAGAGGCTTTGGGCCTCCGCGAGTGTACGTGCGATATCCAGTTCATACCCCGCCTTTTGAAAGGCGAAGGACAGCCCTTGAATCAGGCTGAAATCATCTTCCAGCAGAAATAGTTTACGCATGGGGATCCCTTCTTTCTTGACTTTGTGAAAAGGAATTTTGAGCATAGTATAATTCCATATTCCCCAAATTGCAAGGGCCACTTCCGTTTCACGGAAGCGACAGCATTTTGCGCTGGGGCTGTGGTAGAATACCTTCAGGAGGGGATGGTCATGAAGGGCATCTGGAAGGACGTGCTGACGGCGCTGTTCATGGGAATGGTCCTGCCGGGGATGGTGCTGCAAATGGTTTCAGCGTATCAGAACAGGGAAAGGCCAATCGTGGCAGAAACCACCCCGGAAACAGCAGCCCCGGAGACTTTGCCCCCGCCGGTTTTATTGACAGCCAAGGTGCGCTGGAAGAACGGGAAAGTGGAGAAAGTAAATATGGACGATTACCTTCTGGGGGTGGTATTGGCAGAAATGCCCGCTGATTTTGAAATGGAGGCATTGAAAGCCCAGGCGGTGGTGGCCCGGACGTACACCAGAAAAGCCTACCTCACCGACGGCAAGCACGGAGACGGAAGCGTCTGCACCGACCCGGGCTGCTGTCAGGCCTACATTTCCCAGGAAGACTATCTTTCCCAGGGGGGCACCCGGGAGGGGGTGGACAAGGTGCGCTTCGCTGTGGAGGCCACCACCGGGTATGTGCTGACCTACGGGGAGGAACTGATCGAAGCCACCTACTTCTCCTGCTCCGGGGGCAGCACCGAGGACGCCGCCGCCGTCTGGGGGACGGACTACCCCTATTTGCAGGCGGTGGACAGCCCCGGAGAGGAAAACGCCGCGCACTTTACGGATATCGTGACTTTTACCCCGGAGGAATTTCAGTCAGCCCTGGGGGCGGCTTTGTCCGGGTCCCCCCGTTCCTGGATCGGAACCACTACCTATACTGAGGGAGGCGGGGTCAATACCATGACCATCGGTGGAGAAACCTATACGGGCACCCAGCTGCGCGCCCTCCTGGGGCTGCGTTCCACAGCCTTTACAGTTCTGACGGAGGATGAGGAAATCACCATTACCACCCGGGGCTTTGGCCATCGGGTGGGGATGAGCCAATATGGGGCGGACGCTATGGCGGTGACGGGGAGCGGCTTTCGGGAGATTCTAAGCCACTACTACCCGGGGACCACATTGACAAAACTGGGGGGCGGAGGGCAGTAAAAAGGGAAGCGTGAATAGTGAATAGGTAAGGTATCGCCTGCGGCGATGATTGGATATAATATCATCGCTGCGGGCGGTGCTTTTTTGTTGACAAGGAGAAGAAACCTTGCTATACTGTTAATGCTTAGTAATACAAAACACATTCTATTGAGGTGATATGGTGGAAGACAGATTCACCCAGCAGCTAAAGAAGGGCGTGCTGGAAATGCTGGTGTTGTCTCTGGTCTGTGAGGAACCGACCTATGGCTATGAATTGCTGACCCGGCTGAAAGAACGGTCAAGAGGAAATCTTGTTTTGAAAGAGGGGACCCTGTACCCAATTTTATACCGTCTGGAGGACGACGGACTGATTCTCGCCAGGTGGTCGCAGGGGCAGGGGAGAGTGGCACCGAAAAAAATATATGAGGCTACCGAGGCTGGCTTGGAGGAAAATACCCGCCGTCAGCTTGTTTGGAAAGCCTTTTCCCAGACAGTTCAAGGGTTTATCGAGGGAGGAAGGGAAAAATGACGGACGCGGAAAAGAAAATGAAGCGTTATGTAAACGATGTAGAGCGGCGGTTAAATCTGCCCCGGAATGTGAAGGCCAGGGTCATGAGTGATTTTGGCAGCTCCATCTCCGCCCGCAGGGAAGCGGGCCAGACCGACGAGCAGATTTATAAAGAACTGGGGACTCCGAAAAAGGCGGCGGCGGACCTAAACGAGCAGATGAAGGAATTTGCCTACCGGAAAAGCCCCTGGCGGTTTGTGTTTCTTGGGGCTGCCGTTGTGTCTGGTCTTTGGGTTGTGGTGTACGGAGTTATGCAGGCATTTGGGCTTTGGATCCTTTCCCGGGCGAATCTCGATGCCGCGTCCGTCGGAATTATCGGTGGAGCGGATGGGCCTACAGCCATTTTTGTGACCTCCAAGGTTGGGATTGACTGGGATCTTGCGATCATGATTCTGCTGCTGATTCTGGGGATTGTGGGATTCCTGCGGCTTCGCAGGTGCGGTCAGAAATGAGTTGCAAATATGGGAAAGCTGTGCTATGATGGCCTTAAAAGGAAGGGATTCCCATGGAGAAAATCACAAGCTTTACCATTGATCATTTGAAATTACAGCCGGGGCTGTATGTGTCCCGGAAGGACAAGGTGGGGTTGGAAACCGTCACCACCTTCGACCTGCGGCTGACGAAGCCCAACGACGAGCCGGTGATGAACACAGCCGAGGTCCACACCATCGAGCATCTGGCCGCAACCTATCTGCGAAACGAGCGGGATTGGAAGAATAAGGTCTTGTACTTTGGCCCCATGGGCTGCCGAACGGGCTTCTATCTGCTGCTGATTGGGGATTATACCTCCCGGGACATTGTGCCTCTGGTGCGGGACTGCTTCCAGTTTATCCGGGACTACCGGGGAGCCGTTCCCGGGGCAGCGGCCAGGGACTGCGGCAATTATCTGGATATGAACCTGCCTATGGCCAACTACTGGGGTGGGAAATATGCGGCGCTGCTGGAAAATATTGACGAAAGCCGCCTTATCTACCCACAATAAGGAGAAAATTATGAAGAAACTTGGTATTATCGGCGCTATGCAGCTGGAAGTGGAAACGCTGCTTGGCGTGATGGAAAACAAAACCGCCCGGGAACGGGCAGGCAGCACCTTTTATGAAGGTATTCTGGAGGGACTGCCTGTAGTCGTCGTGCAGTGCGGGGTGGGGAAGGTCAACGCCGCCCTGTGTGCCCAGATCCTTTGCGATTGTTACGGTGTGACCCATCTGGTAAATACCGGCATTGCAGGGTCACTGTGCGCCGATTTGGACATTGGGGATCTGGTGGTCAGCCGGGATGCCATGTACCATGACTTTGACTGCGGACCTTTTGGCTATGAGTACGGGAAGGTGCCTGGCATGGACACAGTGGCTTTCCCGGCGAACGAAACCATGATTCAGCTTGCTTTCCAGGCGGCAGAAACGGTGAACCCCGGGCATACCAAAATCGGACGGGTAGCCAGTGGCGACCAGTTCGTGGCGGAAAAGGCGTTGAAGGAAAAGATCATTGCTGTGACTCAGGGCCTGTGTACCGAGATGGAAGGGGCGGCCATCGCTCAGACGGCCTACCGGAACAAGCTGCCCTTTGTGATTCTCCGGGCCATCTCCGACAAGGCGGACGACAGCGCGGAAATGGACTATCCCGCCTTTGAGCGGATTGCCGCACACCGGTGCGCCCAGGTTACCAGAAGCCTGGCAAAGGCCCTGAAAGAAGCGTAAAAAATAGGAAAAGACGGAGAAGCATGGGCGCTTCTCCGTTTTTTGGCGTTTTCTGCAATCTATAAGGTTTTCAGATAGGTCATGAAGCTGTCTTTGTTTTTCTGGGGCGCTGTAGTAGGCCTTCCCAAATCGGAACGGGCGCCGATGGCGGCCTTTACTTCAATCAATGTGAGAAGATTCCCTGCTTTGGCGGAAAGCAGCGCTTCATCCAGTTCTTCGAAGGTTTGAACGCGCACAGAGCGGGGATAGCCGCAGGATTTGGCAATGCCCACCAGATCCGCGCTCTTAGCAACGGTGGGCATTCCGCCCACGGTTTCATGGGCGCCGTTGTTAATGACAACGTGAACCAGATTTTCAGGTGCCGCAGCGCCGATTACCGCCGCGGTACCCATGTGCATGAGCAAGGCTCCGTCGCCGTCCAGACACCAGACCTTCACGCCGGGCTTCTGAAGGGCAATACCCAGGGCGATGGAGGAACTGTGTCCCATGGAGCCAACGGTCAAAAAGTCATATTGGTGCCCCTGTCCGGCGGCCTCACGAATTTCAAACAGTTCCCGGCTGGCTTTGCCGGTGGTGGAAACAATGGGATCTTCTCCGCTTACACGGACAATATGGCGTATGATCTCCTCCCGGGTCATGAGGTAGTCATTTTTGTAGCAGACCTTCTGGTCAAAGGAAAGGGCGTTCTTTCGAATGACAAAGGCCGCCTGCTTTCCTGCGGTAAGGATGTCCCGGAAACCCGCCATGGCTTCTGTGACAGCCTGCTCAGTGGTGTCACGGTCGATGACGAAGGAGGCAATGCCCATATCCTCCAGCAGCTTTAAGGTGATCTCGCCCTGAAAAATGTGCTGTGGTTCGTCGTGGATTCCCGGCTCACCCCGCCAGCCCACAATAAAAAGCATGGGTATGGCATATACCCGTTCATTGAGAAGGGAAGTGACGGGATTGATCACGTTTCCCTGGCCGCTGTTCTGCATATAAACCACCGGTACCTTCCCGGTAGCTAGATAATACCCGGCGGCAATGGCGGCGCAGCTGCCTTCATTGGCGGCAATGATGTGGTGCCTGGGATCGATGCCGTAAGTATGCATTAAATTGTCACACAGAGCCTTGAGTTGGGAATCCGGGACACCGGTGTAAAAGTCTGCCCCAATGATCTGGGTTAATTTCTCTGCGTTCATGGGACCCCCTTACAATTCGTCGATCAATGTGATGATCTGCTTTATGGGCATGAGCCTGTCGTCTACTTCCTTTGCCCGGTGATAGCGAAGAATATCCTGGGCGGTTTTCTGCATGGCGGGGAAGGCACTTCTGGTCAATTGGTTGGCATAGATCACAATATTGACACCGTGGGCGGACAGTTCATCCTCGGTGACCGTGTTAAAGCTGGAAGGGACGACCACAATGGGGGTCAGGGGATCCGCTTCCCGGAACCGGTCGCAAAATTCCAAAATCTCAGCCGGATCCTTTTTGCGGCTGTGGATCATGATGCCGTCGGCCCCGGCTGCAGTAAAAGCGCAGGCCCTTTCCAGGGCATCCTCCATGCCCCGCTCCAGAATCAGGCTCTCGATTCTTGCGATAATCATAAAGTCCGGGGTCAGCTGGGCCTTTTTGCCCGCCCGGATCTTGGCACTGAAATTTTCAATGGTATCCTGGGTCTGGGGAACCTCTGTTCCGAACAGAGAGTTTTTCTTCAGCCCGGTTTTGTCCTCAATGATAATGGCGGAAACGCCCATTTTTTCCAGCGTTCTGACGGTGTATACAAAATGCTCTGTCATCCCGCCGGTGTCCCCGTCAAAGATAATGGGCTTCGTTGTCACTTCTGTCACGTCGTCAATGGTGCGGAACCGGGAGGTCATATCCACAAGTTCAATATCCGGCTTGCCCTTTGCAGTGGAATCACAGAGAGAACTGATCCACATAGCGTCAAATTGATCCAACCTGCCGTTGTGCTCCACAACGGTTTTTTCCGCAATCAGTCCGGTGAGACCGCTGTGCACCTCGATTGCTTTTACGATGGGGCAGATTTGAATCAGCTGCTTGAGTCGCCTGCGCCGGTATTCCGGCATAGCCAGCTTTTCCTTCAGCTGCCGATCAATTTCCCGGACCTCCGGAGTGCAGGTGTAGGGAACCTCAATCAGTTCTCCGCCATAGGCAGCCAAAAGAGTCTTTACATTTTCACGGATCGCGGCCTCTGGCCCTTCTTTCCAGTTGTCTCCGTGGACAACATAATCCGGATGTAGTTTCCCGATCACCTCATCGTACATAATGCTGTCCTGGACGATCACCTGATCCACACCGTCCAGAGCTTCATAAAGCCGGATTCGCTGGTCAAGGGGGATGGTCGGGAATTTATTGTATCGAATCAGGGCTTCATCGGAAAGAGCGCCGATTACCACCTTGCCGTAAGTGTGAGCATGTTCAATAATGTTCAGATGGCCCTGGTGGATCACATCCGTGCAGAAGCAGGTATAAACGGTTTTCATTCCTCTCCTCCTGACGGTAGATAGAATACGGGCAGAGTGACGCCGCTGTCCTCCAGAGCTTGTCGGAAGACGTGGAAAAAGTCCTGGATATCCCCAGTGTCAATGGCGCCCAGGGCGCAAAGACGGAAGGTGCCGGCGGCGGAGATTTTGCCGGGATAGATGGTGAAGCCCTTTTGGTAGCAATCGTCGTGGATCTTTTCAAAATTCCAGTTGGGATCGTCGGGATACAGGGCGGTCACGACCAGCCCGGCCTGATCCTCCTTTCGAATCAGCTGGCGGAAGCCCAGGGCGTCAAGCCCCTGGTGAATCGCCTGAAAAACCCGGGTATGTCTGGCCCACTTGGCCTCCTCACCCTCCGCCCAATACTCCTTTATGGCCTGGATGGCGGCGTAGATGGTTTGGACAGGGGGGGTGAAGTGCATTTCACCTGTTTTCTCGAAATGTTCATATTGCAGGTAGAGATTGCAGTAATAGGAACGCTTGGGATAGGCCTTGGAAGCTTCTATGATGGCTCGGTTTCCGATGACAAAGGAAAGCCCGGTCATAGCCATCAGCCCTTTTTGCGCGGAGGCCATGCAGAAGTCAATATGATCCTCGGCAATATGAATGGGCCGCATTGCGTAAGTGGAGGTAGTATCCACGGTGAAAACCGCACCGTATTGATGGGCCAGAGCGCCGATTTCCTGGATAGGGTTCAACAGTCCGGTGCCGGTTTCATTGTGGGTTGTGTGGACAAGTCCGATATCCGGGTGGCTTTTCAGGGCCTCCTCGACCAACGTAAGGTTCGGCTTCTCAGTCTCCGGAAGCTTCAAATCCAAATAAGGAAGGCCGTAATACTGACAGATTTCCACAGCACGGGTGCTGTACGCCCCATTATTGACGATCAAAATTCGTTTTCCTTCGGGAAGCAGGGAATTGAGGCACACGTCAATATTCAGTGTTCCGGAACCGCAGAACAGTACACTGGTATAGGTGTCCAGATCGCCGTGGACGATCTTCACAAGATCCTCCCGCAGCTGCTTCATCAGTCCGCTAAACTCCTTCTCTCGGGGGCAGATGTCCGGCACCACCTGGGCCATTTTGACGGTATCGGTGGTTGTCGCGGGGCCGGGGTTTAGAAGTACGTTTCGTTTTATGCTTGCCATATGCGTCCTCCTTTGTTCAAAAGAAAATATATAGTGTTCAATATAAAAAGTATTATACACATTTTCTGAACAATTTCAAGATGTTGTAAAAAAATTTTTAACGGAAGGAGGATCGCCGGGATGCGGAAGGAACAACGGATTCCGGATCAATGGAACATAAAAACGGAGAAGCGTTCTGGGCGCTTCTCCGTTTTTATGTTGAATTATTTTAGTGGTTTCCGCAGGAATGACCGCCGCAGCCGTGATTGCCGCAGGTGTGGCCTTCCTCATGATGATGCTCCCCGTGGTGATTGCACTTCACGTCAGGGTTGTAAGAAAGATTTCCGGAGATCAGAGCCTCCACAGCCGCGTCCGCACTGCCGGAAACGCCGCCGAAGAGCCGAATGCCTACGGACGCCAGGGCGTTCTGAGCGCCGCCGCCAATGCCGCCGCAGATCAGGGTGTCCACATGGAGGGTGTGCAGGACCTCTGCCAAGGCGCCGTGGCCGCTGCCGTTGGTGCTGACCACCTGGGAGGACACGACCTTGCCCTCCTCCACGTCGTAGACCTTAAAGGCTTCTGTGTGGCCAAAGTGCTGGAAAATTTCTCCGTTTTCATAGGTAACTGCAATTCTCATAATCGTTTCTCCTTTGTTTGTAGAATATAATTGGGTGAGATTCCGCTTGAAGCACCCGCTGCCGTTACAGGGTTCCCCGCCGTCGCACAGCCGGTAAGCTCCGCCCTCGATCCGCAGGGGAAGACCGTCTACCAGAGCATGACTAAGCTTTCGTCGGGCGCTGTCGTAAATCTTCTGGGCGGTGGTTCTGGCGATCTGCATCCGCTCGCTGCACTGTTCCTGGGAAAGTCCTTCCCTGTCGATGAGACGGATGGTCTCATATTCATCCAGGGTGAGGATCACCGCGTCTCCCTGTCCGTCCCACTCGCCGGGGAAAAACTCGGCCTTTTGGGGGAAATGGCAGACCCGTCTGCATTTGGGCGGTCTGGACACCGGAATCACCTTCCTTTCTGGGAACAGTATATCATTATTTATGGCATATGTCAAGAATAAAAAACGACAGGATAGGAAGTCCCCATGCAGTGCACACTGCATGGGGAGGTTTGACTGGATTAAGCAAGAAGCTGCCACAGATAATAGATTAACCCATACACACTGCTGGCAGCAAGACCGTAGACGATCACCGGCCCCGCAATGGTGAAAATTTTCGCGCCGACGCCCAGAATGAAGCCCTCGGTCTTAAACTCCACCGCCGGGGCGGCGATGGCGTTGGCAAATCCGGTGATAGGGACTAACGTACCGGCACCGCCGTATTTGGCCAGGTTATCGTAAAGGCTCAGCCCGGTGAGCAGGGCGGACAGGGAAACCAGGGTAATGGACGTTGCGGTGCCCGCCGCTTCCTTGGAAAGCGCCATTGCGGAATAAAGGTTCATAAAAATCTGCCCAATCAGGCAGATGGCACCGCCGATGAGAAATGCGTACAGGCAGTCCATTCCCATAGGGGATTTGGGGCTAAGCTCCTGAACGCGCTGCTGATATTGTTTTTCTGTCATGACCATCCCTCCGCGGATAGCTTGCCCGAAAGAGAAAAATTCATGCTTAATTTTAAAAAATGAGGAGCAAAGCCATCCCCTTTGGGGTGGTGCACTGCGCAGCAGATCAAAATATCTATGATTGCCAGTGGCAATCATACCACGGTGTAAGGGTGCCCCCGAAGGGGGGCGGGTGAGGTGTTGCGGGTTTTAAGCCAGTATCGTAAATGAGGTCTTAAGGAACTGGTTCCGTAGCTGAAACACCTCATCCGTCACGCCTGACGGTGTGCCACCTTCCCCAGAGGGGAAGGCTTTTTCCGAAACTGCTGTCAAATTCTGCTCTCAAGGCATAGGATGGCGGGAGGTGAGGAAAGTGATCGTAATTTCAGCGGGCCGCCCCCGAGCGGTGGCCTGGGTGCGTGGGGAGAACGGCCTGCGGGGCAGCGTGACCTTTTATTCCATTCCCGGCGGCACTCTGGTAACAGCGGAAATCCAGGGGCTTCCGGAAAGCGATACGGGGTTTTTTGGTTTTCACATTCACGAGGGGAGTGATTGCGGCGGGGTGGATTTCGCCAATACCAAGGGACACTTAAACCCGCAGAATCTGCCCCATCCAAGGCACATGGGTGATCTGCCGCCCCTGCTGGAAATGCCGGGAGGCAGGGCGTTTCTGGCAGTGAAAACTGGCCGCTTCCAGCCGGAGAATGTGATCGGCCGCACGGTGGTGATTCACGACAGTCCCGACGATTTTCACACCCAACCCTCGGGAAATTCCGGGAAAAAGATTGGCTGCGGTGTGATTCGACGAATTTGAGAGGAAAAACAAGGAAAATTTTGTGAACCATGGAAGTTGACGAGAGGCTTCTGGAATGATATACTGGATCCACAATTGAAAACTGTAGATCGATAGAGGCGCGGTGCGCATGAGTACCCCTTGCTGTAACGGAACAGGATCCGGGTGAGGGGAAAAGGGCAAACCGCCGAAGAGACCGAAAAACCTGATTTCCGGCTTCTGGGCTGAAGGAGAACATCCTTCAGACTGTCACGATATGTGGAGCGCTATCATTCTCAGTCGGGGGCCTTTGGGTCTTTTGCCGTGAATGTTGGAATTACTCCAGGATTTGCGGTTTTCTTTTTACTTGGGGAAACTCTGAAGAAATCGTCTGCGGCTGATGCCCCAATCTTTTGCCCCAGCCGTGCAGATTCCCAAGCGGGAAATACACAAAGTATTCCTCCGCTTGTGAATCTTTCGCCTGAGCCAAAATCTTGGGACCTCAGCTCTTGCCGATTCCATCAGAGCTTCCCTGGGAATTATTCTCCAATGAAGCAGAAAGGAAAGAAAAGACCATGAAAAGAACCATCCGTATGTTGACCCTGGCCTTGGTGCTGTGCTTTGCGCTGGGCGCCCTGGCCCTGACGGCAAACGCTGCCGAACTGACCTCGGAGGAAGCCATGGAATACCTGGACAGCTACTCCGACAATGTGGCCTCCGACCCGGACTTTGACACGAACATCGTGGCCGCCATCGATGCGGCCCGGGACGATGTGAGCACCTACGCCACCTTTGCCGCCCTGATCCCGCCCATTATCGCCATTGCCCTGGCGCTGATTACCAAGGAGGTCTATTCCTCCCTGTTTATCGGCATTCTCTCCGGCGGCCTGCTCTACGCCAATTTTAACCCCTGGGGCATGGTCACGGACACCTTTGACGTCATGCTTTCCTGCTGGAATACGGGCATCCTGGCCTTCCTGGTGGTGCTGGGAATGCTGGTGGCCCTGATGAACAAGGCCGGCGGTTCTGCCGCCTATGGCCGCTGGGCCAGCAAGCGGATCAAGAGCAAGGCCGGCGCTCTGATTTCCACCTGCGTACTGGGAATCCTGATCTTCATTGACGACTATTTTAACTGCCTGACCGTGGGCTCCGTCATGCGGCCGGTAACGGATAAGCACAAGATTTCCCGGGAAAAGCTGGCCTTCCTGATTGACGCCACCGCCGCTCCCGTGTGCATCATTGCCCCCATCTCCTCCTGGGCAGCAGCTGTTTCCAGTGTGGCTCCCGAGGGCCAGGGCCTGAGCCTGTTTATCCGCTCCATTCCCTATAACCTGTATGCTCTGCTGACGCTGTTCTCCGTAGTCTTCATGGCCCTCATCGGCCTGGACTACGGCAAGATGCGCATTGCCGAGGAGAATGCGGCAAAGGGCATCGGCTATCCCAAGGAGGAAGCAGGAGAAGAGGCAGGCAACCCCAAGGGCACCGTGCTGGATCTGGTACTGCCGGTGGTGGTGCTGATTCTCTGCTGCATCGGCACCATGCTCTACAGCGGCGGCTTCTTTGATGCCGGAAGCGACACCTATTTGAATCTCATTGACGCTTTCAGCGCTTCCGATGCCTCCGTGGGCCTGGTGCTGGGCGCGTTCCTGACCCTGATCTTCGCGGCAGTATGGTACCTGCCCCGGAAGGTTGTCACCTTCGAAGAGTTTACCGGCGCCCTGGTGGACGGCTTTAAGGCCATGGTCCCCGCTATCCTGATCCTGATTTTTGCCTGGACCCTGTCCGGCGTGACCAACCAGCTTGGTGCCAAGGTCTTCGTGGCGGAAGTGGTCCGGGGTGCTGCGGGAGGCCTTAAAAACCTGCTGCCTGCTGTGGTGTTCCTCATCGGCATCGGCCTGTCCTTTGCCACTGGCACCTCCTGGGGCACCTTCGGCGTGCTACTGCCCATCGTCTGTGCCGTGTTCCCGGAGGGAGAGCTGATGGTGATCTGCGTGTCTGCCTGCCTGGCTGGCGCGGTCTGCGGCGATCACTGCTCCCCCATCTCCGATACCACCATCATGGCCTCCGCCGGGGCTCAGTGCAACCATATCGGCCATGTGAGCACCCAGCTGCCCTATGCCATGACTGTGGGCGGCGTGGCCTTCGCAGGCTACCTGCTTGCGGGCTTCGTCCAGAACGTCTGGATCGTCCTGCCGGTGAGCCTTGTGCTGATGGCGGCAGTGCTGCTGGGCATCCGGGCTTACCAGAACCGGAAGGCTGCATAAAAAGCGGAATAAAATACCAAAGAGGGCTCCTGAGGGGGTCCTCTTTTTCCGAAAGGCCGAAAAAGTCGAAAAAAGGGTGGATCCCTTGATTTAGCGGTTGTAAATTTTTCAGAAATGGTGTATAATACACAAGCTGTACGTTTTCCTTTATCCTGCTGGGGAAAGCAATTCCCTGAAAACATGAATTGCGGGGGTTCTGACCTGTATGCTGAAAAATTCCCAAATTGCGAAGTTTCTTACGCCCGGCCGTCACGTTCATCTGGTGGGCATCGGCGGCGTGTCTATGCGGCCTCTGGGCCTGGTGCTGAAGGGCATGGGTATGGTTGTCACCGGCTCGGATATGAGCGCTTCCCTTTCTACCCAGGAGCTGGAGGACCACGACATCCCGGTGGCCATCGGCCATCGTTCCGAAAATATCAAAGGGGCCGAGTGCCTGATCCGGACGGCCGCTGTACATAACGACAACCCGGAAATCGCCGCGGCCCGGGCGGCGGGGATCCCCGTCTTTGAGCGGGCCCAGGCCTGGGGCGAGATCATGAAGTCCTACAAAAACGCGGTGTGCATTTCCGGCACCCACGGTAAGACCACCACGACCTCCATGATGACCCACATCCTCATGGAAGCCAATCTGGATCCCACGGTCATGATCGGCGGCTACCTGCCCCTGCTCCACGCGGGCCATCGGGTGGGTCATGGGGACACCATTGTGGTGGAAAGCTGCGAGTACTGTGATTCCTTCCTGAATTTCTTCCCAACTCTTGCGGTGGTGCTGAATGTGGAAGCGGATCACCTGGACTATTTTCAGGATTTAGCGGACATTCAAAAGTCCTTCCACAAGTTCGCGTCTCTGGCCTCCTTCGGTGTAATCGCCAACGGCGACGATCCCCATACCGTGGAGGCGATGGATGGCATCGACTATGTGTCTTTCGGACTGGGGGAGGGGAACCGGATCCATGCCGCTAATATGTGCCCCGACTGGCGGCACTTTGATGTGGTGTGCGACGGAGAAACCTACTGCCACCTGGACATGGGGGTGCTGGGCCGGCACAACGCCATGAATGCCCTGGCAGCGGCGGCTTCTGCCTGGATGATGGGCATTCCCGGGGAAGCGGTGTCCCACGGAATTGAAACCTTCCACGGCGCAGGGCGGCGGCTGGAGTTTAAGGGCACCTACAACGGCGCGGAAATTTATGACGACTATGCCCACCATCCCGATGAGGTGGCGGCGACCCTGGCGGCGGTGCGCTCCATGGGGAAGAAGCGGGTGGTTCTGGCCTTCCAGCCCCATACCTACAGCCGCACAAAAGCCCTGTTCCCCGATTTCGTCCGGGAGCTGAAGCAGGCGGATGTGCTGGTGCTGGCGGAAATTTACGCCGCCCGGGAGCGGAACACCATCGGCATTTCCTCGGCGGACCTGGCGGCGGAGATTCCGGGCGCGGTGTTCTGCGAAACCCTGCCGGAGGTGACAGCTTGGCTCCGGGAGAACGTCCGGGAGGGCGACATCGTGCTGACCATGGGCGCGGGGGATATTTTCCGGGCCGGGGAAGCGCTCCTTGAGAAGTAAAAAAATGTGCCGGCATGAGCCGGCACGTTTTCAAAAGAGGATTCATTCTTCCAAAACCAAGTGATCCACCCCGGAGGACTGAAATTCGGACATATACTGATCCATGCGGGTGACGATTTCGTCATAATTTTCGTCGGTGATGTCCGGGTAATCCATATCCCGCCGGGAAAGTTCCTCCGCCAGGATCTCATAGAATACATTGTCCTCATAGTAGGCAATGGCTTCGTGGATGCCCCCCTCGGCGTAGGCCCGGGAGGGAATGATGGTCCCGTTCCAGGTCTCGGACAGGGTGGGGGACAGAGAAAAGATTTTGCTCTCCAGGTCATCATAGTCCTGGAACCGATCTTCTCCCCGGGTGGAATTTAAGACCCAGTTCCCGATATACACCAGATCCAAAAGAAGCCGGAATTCCTTGGATGTCAGGTCGATCTGCATACGATACCCTCCTTGCGTGTTTCAGGGGTAAACTTTGTATTCCTATTATAGCAGACTGCCGGGAAATTTCCAGAGGAAAATTGTAAACAATAGGACGGGAGAAAAAGCATCCTCCCGGGAGGAACTTCGGAATGGCACATTTCTTAGAAACGAGGCGACAGCAGTGAAAAAATGGAACGTTTGTGTTTTATTTGGCGGCATCAGTCCGGAGCATGAGGTATCTCTGCGCTCCGCGGAATCGGTGCTGAACAACATTGACAAGACCCAGTATGAAATTCTCCCGGTGGGCATTACCCGGGAGGGGCAGTGGATTTACTACGGCGGCACGGATTACGCAAGCCTGCCGAAAAAAACCTGGGTAAACCATCCGGGCAACCGGAAGGCGGCCCTGTCTCCCGTCCGGGGAGAGGGATTGCTGCTCTTTGATGGCGACCGGGTGACGGCAAAGCCTATCGACGTGGTATTCCCGGTGCTTCACGGAGAGAACGGGGAGGACGGGGCCATGCAGGGCCTGCTGCAAATGGCAGGGGTCCCCTATGTAGGTCCCCAGGTTGCCGCCTCCGCTGTGGCTATGGATAAGACCCTGACCAAGCTGGTGGCGGATCACGCCGGGGTGCCCCAGGCGGCATGGCAGCTGGTCATTGGAAAACGGCTTAAAAAAGACATGGAAAGCACCCTGGACGCCCTGGAAGCAAGGTTTGCCTACCCCATGTTCGTCAAGCCTGCGGGTACCGGCTCCTCTGTGGGCGTGTCCAAGGCAGGGAATCGGGAGAAGCTGAAAGCGGCGCTGAAGGAAGCTGCCCGGTTTGACGACAAGATTCTGGTGGAGGAGTTTATCCCGGGCCGGGAGATTGAGGTGGCTGTTCTGGGCAATGAAGAGCCGGTGGCCTCCGTCTGCGGCGAGATCGACTCCGGGGCGGAGTTTTACGACTATGACGCCAAGTACCTGACTGACACCTCCACCTGCTATATCCCCGCCCGGATCCCGGCGGAGACAGCCGAGACGATCCGCGCTTTGGCGGTGAAGGTCTACAGGGCCCTGGGCTGCCGGGGCTTAAGCCGGGTGGACTTCTTTGTGACCTTTGCGGAAACAAAAGTGATCTTCAATGAGATCAACACCATTCCGGGCTTTACCTCCATCTCCATGTACCCCAAGCTGTTTGCCGCCAGTGGAATGGAATACTCCCAGCTCATCGACACGCTGCTGCACCTGGCTATGGAGGGAAAAGCGTGAAAAAGGATGTGATGCTGTTTATCCAGGGCCGCCAGAGCTACGGAGAACAGGAGCCGGAAACAATCGAACTGACCACAGAGGGCACCATGGAGTTCCGAAACGGCGTCTGGGATATCGCCTACCAGGAAAGCGCCCTGACGGGGCTGGAGGGCGTCACCACCACCTTCCGGGTAGAGCCGGGGAAGGTGATCCTGACCCGGGAGGGGGCATTAAATTCCCAGATGGTTTTCCAGGAGGGCGTGGAGCACGATTCCCTGTACCAGATGCCCTTCGGCGCTTTGCTGCTGACGGTGAAGGCCACAAGTGTGTTTTTTGACATCGTTCCGGACGGCGGCACCATCGACCTTTCCTACAACATCAACATCGAAAACGCCGAAGCCGGGGTTATTGACTACCACCTGGACATTCGGGCTAAATAAAGGAGTAAAATTTGCGGATAGAACACATTGCCATGCATGTAAACGACCTGGAAAAGGCAAGAGATTTTTTCGTAAAATACTTTGACGCCAAGTCCAATCAGGGATATCATAATACAAAAACAAATTTCCGGTCCTATTTTCTATCCTTTGAGGATGGGGCAAGGCTGGAGATCATGCATAGGCCCAATATGGTGGATGGGGAAAAGCAGCCAAATCAAACTGGTTTTATCCACATTGCCTTCCAATTGGGAAGCCGGGAAGCGGTAAATGAACTGACTGACCGGCTGAGAAACGATGGCTATCCCATTGTAAGCGGGCCAAGAACAACAGGTGACGGATATTACGAAAGCTGCATAGTCGGCATTGAAGGAAACCTGATTGAAATTACAGGGTGATAGCTTCTGGCTTGCCGGGAAAAAGGAACAAAACCGCCGTCAAGGACATTTCGTCTTTGACGGCGGTTTTGTTTGGTTCTCACAGCTTCTTGTGATAGTAAAGCTTAAAGCCCACGGTAATCAAGCTTGTAAACAGCACACAGGCTAGGATGGTCATGCTGACCGTAACGCTGAAATACCCGGCGACTACCACGGCCACAATGCCGAGAATCAGCGCTGTCCGCAGGCCGGCGGCCTGGGCGGAGGTCTGCACTTGAATGGTGCGCTCATCGTGGCACTTAATGTACAGCTTTCGGAGCTTTTCCTCGTCCTTCATGGCCCGGAGATTGCGGATCAGTCCGAAAAGCATCAGGGCCAGAATGCCTGTGGAAGCGCCCAGAATGAAGCCCCGCCACTGGGACTGCCAATGGGAATCCCCCGCCGCCGGGGTGAACGCGGGGATCAGCCCCGTCTCTCCGGCGACGGAAAGAAAGCCGAACACCAGCAGTATGGCGCAGCCGATGCCAGATACGATATTGTCAATTTTTAACTTTTCTCTGAAATTTTTCATAGGGATTCCTCCAAATCCGAAAAATCAAATACTTCCTCAATGGTCAGCCCGAAGTAATGGGCGATCCGGTAGGCCAGGGGAAGGGACGCGGTATACTTTTCTACCTCGATGGAAGTGATGGTCTGCCGTGTGGTACCCACGGCAGCGGCCAGTTCCTCCTGGGACAGCTTATGGGCTTTGCGAAGTTCGCGAATTTTTGTTTTCATGGATTCTCCTTTTGGATTCTCTAGGCGCGTCCGCTTTGAGAATATGCTAAGTTAACTTTGCAAAAGTAATATAGCATACCCGTGCATATTTGTCAAGCATGCTTTGCAAAAAATGTAAAATAAACTTTGCAATATTGCGAGACATGAAAAACGCCCGAAGCGTGATGCTTCGGGCGTATTCTCATAGGAGACTTATTCGGCGAAATCGTTGTCCTCTGCCACAGGCTCGGAAGCGGGCACTTCGGCAGGAGCTTCCTCTACGGGCACTTCTTCGGCAGCGGGTGCTTCCTCGGCGGCGGGAGCCTCCTCAGCGGCAGGAACTTCCTCTGCGGGCGCTTCCTCGGTTTCCTCGGCGACATCGCACTCTTTGCAGCAAGGGCACTTGGGCAGCTTCGACAGAATGCGCTTTGCCCAGGCAACGATCTCCTCGCCATAGGTGGCAACGGCGTATACGGCACCAACAACGGCGGCCAGAGCAGTCAGGACCTTAATCAGATTTTTCATGTGCATAACCTCCATACGGTTTTATTATCTAACACTTAGTATAACCAATCCCTGGGAAAAAAGCAAGAAGGATTCTCCGAATTTTACAGAAAATACATGATTTTATAGATATCCGTACATTCCCCGGACGCTGACCTCTCCGGAATTGACCGCTTCCCGATGACCGTCGGGGTAACGAACCACCAGAGCGCCCGCTTCATCCACGGTTTCCGCGAAGGCGTGGCGAACCTCCCCTCCTCGCACCAAGGAAACGGGATGACCCAAAGTAACACAGTCCTTGCGATACTGGGTAAACATGGCATCCACCCCGGTAAGGAGGGTTTCGTTCATCCGGTACAGGGCGTCCAGCATGGAGGCGGCCACCTGGGCACGGTCAATATTCTTCCCGGTCATCATGGCAAGAGAGCCTGCCATATCCCGGATCTCTGGGGGAAAGTCTGTCTCTCGCTGGCAGCAGTTGACACCAATGCCGACAACGGCGTAGTCCAGGCCTCCCTGGGGGGTAAAGCCCAGCTCCGTCAGAATTCCGCTGAGCTTTCGGGTACCAAACACTAGATCGTTGGTCCATTTAATGCCGGGACGAACTCCGGTGACGCGCTCCATGGCGTCGCACATGGCGACGGCTGTGGCGCAGGTCAGGTGCATCAACTGGGCTGCCTCGCATTGGGGCCGGAGCAGAATGCTTAAGTAGATGCCCACGCCCTCGGGGGAGAAGAAGCTTCGCCCCTTCCTGCCCCGACCGCCCGTCTGATGTCCGGCAATCAAAGCGGTACCCGCAGGCGTGCCCTCCTGGGCAAGCTGTTTGAGCCTGCTGTTGGTGGAGTCGATTTCAGGGAAGTAAGCGAGAGTTTCCCGCCAGGGATACTGGGGGGAGAGGAGGGACAGAATTTCGTCTTTCATACCTTAGTCGATGTCCTGGAGAACTTCCTCGGGAGGCTGGTCCAGAATTTCCGGGTGCTGCAGGATGCGTTTATAGTGTTTGAAGAAGGCGGCGTAGTAGTAGCCGTCCAGGATCCGCTCGTCCATGGTAAACTTCAGATCCACGAACTTTCTCAGCACCACAGTGCCGTCCTCCAGAACCTCTGTAGCCCGGCGCTTCATGCCAAAGGCGCCGAACACCGGCATGTTGCCGAAGTTATACAGATGATGGTAGATGGGCGGGATGCCCAGGCTGCCCATGGAGGTCATGAACAGAGAGCCGTGGAAGGGACTGACCTCCAGCAGGAATTTCGGCAGCAGGCCAAAATAATCCAGTAGCTTTAGCAGCCACACGGTGAACTTCAAAAACACGCCGGGAATCAGGGTCAAAAGCCCAGCGGTGTTGTCGAAGCTGGAATCCAGAGGCGTATTTTTAACCTCGTCCACGGCGGACTGGAACTTGCGATACACATCATCGGCGGTATCCCGGGGGCTTAAATGGACCTTGATGCAGGTGTCCGGGGAGTCGGCACGCATTTCCTTCTTGATGGTCATACTGTACTGAATGTCCTCCCCGCGGGAGTAGACCTTCTGCCCGGATACGAACCGGTTCAGACCGGGGTAGCGGCAGACTGCCCGGCAATAGGCGGCCAGCAGCACATGGTTAATGCCAAAGCTGGTAAGCCCCTCTTTCCGCTTTTGCCGGATGTAGCGGTCAATGTGGGTGATCTCCAGGGATTCGGAGAAGAGATTGCAGGATTCGTTCCGCTCCACCATGATGTAGGGAACTATCTGAGACATGGCGGGAATGGAGCGAATGCGCCGTCCGTCGCTCCGATCGCCCCAGGTGGGGTGGTATTCTCCCTGAGGAGCCATCCGCACGGCAAAGCTGATTAGCGCCGCACCCAGAAGGGCCAGAATATCCGGCAGGAAGACCAGCACCACTCTGGTGTCCAGATGCAGCAGGGCGCCCCGGCAGTAATACAGCAGGAAAAGCAGGGGGACCAGGGAAACCAGAATAATGGGAAGGGCGGTATGGGTGCGGTTTCCGGTGACAACATCGGTGTAAAGGGAGGCAAAGAAGATCAGCGCGATCCAGAACAGCGCCAGCATCAGGCGGCTGCCAACGGTGCGCTGGAGGACCAGACCACAGTACAGGGCGGCCATCCAGACGGGAACGGCGGTGCGGAAGAAGTGTTCCTTGCCGTCAAAAAGGGCGATGAGCGCGTAGAGTGTGGTAGCGGTCAGAGGCAGAATGATTTGACTCCACACATATGTAGGTTCATCGGTTCCTTTCATACCGAGAAACCAAATGCGGGTCACTGCCGAAGCTGCCAGACACAGCGCCATCAGCCAGGTCAGCGCGTTTTTACGGCTGACGTAGAAGTGAGTTCTATTTTTCATAACAGACATAGTATAACAGAGTTTTGACGGCTTGGCAAGAAAAATGAACAAATTTTAAACAAATTTTAAAGGCAGGGTCCAAGGGCGTTTTTCACCGCGGCGATATGGGCAGGCGTGGTGCCGCAGCAGCCTCCCAGAATGTACGCGCCATTTTGCTTACACTGTAAAATGATGTCCCGGAATGCTTCCGGCTCCATGTCATATTCCGCAATCCCCTGATCGTTAATCACGGGAATCCCGGCGTTGGGCTTGCAGACCAGGGGGATTTTCACGTACCGGCGCAGCTTACTCACAAGATAGGGGGTCATATTGTCCGCTGCCACGCAGTTAAAGCCCACGGCGGCGGCCCCTGCCTGTTCCAGCTCCCGCAGGATGGGAGCTGCGTCGGCGCCGGAGAACAGGGAGCCGTCGGGCTGCATGGTAAAGGTATAGAGAGCGGCCCCGGCCCCTTCCAGCTCGGCGGCTGTGAGGATGGCCTCCGCTTCCTGGGAATACAGCAGGGTTTCCGCTGCCAGTAGGTCGGCCCCGCCGTCCATAAGCCCCCGGATCTGGCGACGGTAATTTTCCACCAGCAGGTCAAAGCACTTCGGATCCCAGCTGTCGCAGAAGGTAGCCAGGGTGGTCAGGTCTCCGGCGATAAGACAGCCGGGAGCGGCAGAGCGGGACAGGGAAACCAGTGCCGCATTGATTGCCTCCGTCTGGTTTTCCAGGCCCACGGCCTTCAGGGCAATGGGCTGGGCCTGGAAGGTGGGGGCGTAGATGATTTGGCTGCCCGCCTGGGCATAGCCCCGCTGGAGGGCAATGAGCGGTTCGGGGTGCTCCAATACCCACTGCTCGGTGCAGCAGCCCTTGGGCATTCCGGCGGCACGGAGATTGGAGCCGGTGGCCCCATCCAGCAGGCGCAGGCCGGTTTTTACTTTCTCCTGAAAGGCTTCTCTTGAAAGCATGGTTTCTTCCTCTTTTCCTGTTTTTGTCATTATACCCGAATCCATATCACAATGCAAGCATGGATTCCGGATTGACCTTTTGGGTAAAATCTGGTAAGATAGTAAAAACTCAAAAACAAAGGAGCATCTTCTATGAAGAAAACTGTCTTAAGAGAATACGCCCGATTGATCGTTCGTTGCGGCGTCAACGTCCAGAAGGGCCAGGAGGTTGTGATTTACGCCGATCTGGACCAGCCGGAATTCGTGGCTATGGTGGTGGAGGAAGCCTATAAAGCCAAGGCCAAAAAGGTCGTGGTGGAGTGGGACTATCCATCCCTGCAAAAGCTTCATGTTCGCTACCAGAATGTAAAGACCCTGGGAACCGTAACCGAATGGCAGAAAGCAAAGCAGGAGCATTTCTGCCAGGTTCTGCCTGCCCGGATTCACCTGATTTCTGAGGACCCCGATGGCCTGAAGGGGATCAACATGGAAAAGGTGAGCAAGGCCAATCAGATGGCATATCCCATCCTGAAGCCCTATCGGGACCGCCGGGAGAATAAGGAGCAGTGGTGCATTGCCGCCGTCCCCGGCGCCGCCTGGGCGAAAAAGGTATTTCCCGGCATGCGCACCAGCGCCGCTATGGAAAAGCTGTGGGAAGCCATCCTGTTTACCTCCCGGGTAAACGAGGATCCGGTAAAGGCCTGGGAGGAGCATAACGCCGACCTGGCCCGCCGCTGCGCCTATCTCAACAGCCTGAACATCCGTTCCCTCCACTACACCGCTGACAACGGCACCGACCTGACGGTGGGTATGATCGAAGAAGGGGAGTGGAAGGGCGGCGGAGACGAATCTCTCCAGGGTATCTACTTTAACCCCAACATTCCCACGGAGGAATGCTTCATTTCTCCCAAGAAGGGCCAGGCAGAGGGCATCGTCTATGCCACAAAGCCCCTTTCTTTCCGGGGACTGCTCATTGAGGACTTCTTTGTCCGTTTTGAGGGCGGCAAGGTGGTAGAAGTGGGCGCCAAGAAGGGGGAGGACGTGCTAAAGACCATGGTCGCCATGGACGAGGGCGCGGCCTACCTGGGTGAGTGCGCTCTGGTGCCCCAGAAGAGCCCCATCTGCGAAAGCGGGATCCTGTTCTATAACACACTGTTTGACGAAAACGCTGCCTGCCACCTGGCCCTGGGCATGGGCTTTGCCGACACAATCCGGGACTTTGAGCATAAGACATTGGAGGAGTGCCGGGCCTTAGGCATTAACGACTCCATGATTCACGAGGATTTCATGATCGGCTGCGACAGCATGGACATCGACGCCATCTGCGAAGACGGGAAAACCGTGCCCATTTTCCGGGGTGGCAACTGGGCATTCTGAGGGCAAACGGGAGAAAGGTAAAATGGTTGCGGCGGTAACATTTGTTACCGCCGCATGCTGGGCTGTCGAAAAACCGTGTCATTCTGAGCCGGTGCGCAGGAAATTATGGAATAACAGCCACTGGCAGTTATCCAAATTCAGATT
>DLAP01000035.1:4021-18987 GCA_002493965.1 Clostridiales bacterium UBA7044 | reverse complement strand
CTTCGGTCCCACCTTCCGGGCGGAGAACTCCAACACCACCCGCCACGCGGCGGAATTCTGGATGATCGAGCCGGAGATTGCCTTTGCCGATCTCTCCGACGATATGTGCCTGGCGGAGGATATGATCAAGTATATCATCTCCTATGTCTTGGAGCACGCCCCCGAGGAAATGGCGTTTTTCAACCAGTTTGTGGACAAGGGCTTGCTGGACCGGCTTCACAATGTGCTCAGCAGCGATTTTGGCCGCATTACCTACACCGATGCCATTTCCCTGCTGGAGCCCCACAACGATGAATTTGAGTACCCCGTCCACTGGGGCAGCGACCTGCAGACCGAGCACGAGCGGTATCTGACGGAGAAAGTTTTCAAGAAGCCCGTTTTCGTCACCGACTACCCCAAGGAGATCAAGGCCTTCTACATGAAGCTGAACCCCGACGGCAAGACAGTGGCTGCCATGGACTGCCTGGTTCCCGGTATCGGCGAGATCATCGGCGGCTCCCAGCGTGAGGACGACTACAAAATCCTCAAAAACCGCATTGAGGAGCTGGGTATGAAGCCCGAGGACTACGGCTTCTATCTGGACCTGCGCAAGTACGGCTCCGCCCGTCACGCCGGCTTCGGCCTGGGCTTCGAGCGGTGCGTCATGTACCTGACCGGTATGGGCAATATCCGGGACGTGCTGCCCTTCCCCAGAACCGTGGGTAACTGCGATCTCTGAGCCGGTGAAAATCCCCGAAGGGGCTTTTCACCGGAGAAGTTGCAGTCTGCTTAGCGCAGAATTTGTGCGCTTATGCACATAAATTCTACACACGCAGCCTGAGAAGTATTTTTGCCCGGCGCATGTCCGTGCAAAAAATGATGGAACTTTATTTGCCGCTGCGGCGGCAAACTCTGCGAGGCTTTTGTGACATAAAAAACACATCCACCGACTCCGGTGGATGTGTTTTTTATTACGCCGCTGCTTTCGATGGCTCTGTTTTCCGAAGAATGTAGATTGCGTACCAAAGGGAAACCACGCATAAAACCAGGGAAGTGAGAATATCCCGAATTTCGGAACCGGAAATCCCGAACAGGCTGAGAGAATTGACGATGCCATGGGCAAGAATGCAGGGCAGAAGGCTTTTCCCTCTGAGGAAAATGATACAGAACAGGAAGCCAATGGCGGTGGCGTAGCAAATTTGCAGCAGGGTAGGAAGGACTTCCGCCCCGTTGAGCAAATTCACGATATGTCCCAGGCCGAAGGTCACGCTGGAGATGATGATAGCCGTTTTCCCATTGTCCGCGCAAAGAGCCTTATAGAGCAGTCCCCGGAAGATGACCTCCTCCAAAAATCCCACGCAAAGCATACTGAGGATAAACAGCACGGTTTCCAAAACCGAAGCGTTCATGGCTGCCCCGTTCCATAAGTTGGTGCTGACAATCAAAAGCAGGGGAAGAAAGTACGCAAACGCTTTCCTGTCTCCCTGGAACGGACATAGGCCGTATGTTTCCAGCAAGCCATGCTTTTTCAAAAAGCCGAACAGAACAAGCGACAAAACCACACTCACAGGGGCAGTGATGATCTTCTGGATGGCAAGGGAGCTGGAAAAACTGTCTGCGGCGCTGAATAAAACCACATATGCGGCAATGCAGACAAGGGCAAAGCCCAGGGGATTTTTCTGATAAAAACGGTACATGGGCTTACACGCCTCCTTTTATGGCATTCAGGATCCCTTGGAATACCAGGGTCAGATCGGCCTGGATAGCGGCTTCCTCATAGGGGATCTCGTTGTTGGCAAGCATACTGGCATACCCGTGGACAGTGAGGAACAGAACGCGGAAAATGGCCTTTGCCTGTTCGGCACTGATCTCGGCCTGCTGACAGAGCAGGTTAAGAATGGGTGCAAGCTCCCCGGCATCCATGAGCTCCACAATCGTAGCGCCCGCAAATCCGTTGGACTGAAAGAGAAAACGGAACAGGTGTTTCTCCGTCATGCCAAAACGGATGTAATTCAGGCCGATCTCCAGCATGGGATCGTCGCCGGAAAGGGACATGAGGCAGGCGCTGTGGTAATCATCCGCTTTCCTGTAGACGGCCCGCTTCAGGGCCTCCATGGTTTTAAAATGGTACATGACCGGCTGGGTAGAGCAGCCCAGTTTTTTTGCCACGGTTCTGGCGTTGAGGTTTTCGGCCCCGATTTCCCGGACAACGGAAAAGGCGGCATCCACGATCATTTCCCTGGTGATTTTTTCTTTCGGCGGCATAGACGAGACCTCCTTTCACAATAACTAATGTTATATAACAAGCATTATATATGAGCGCAGCGGAAATGTCAAGTAGGAGAAGCAGTACTTTGAAAGAAATCCGGTTCTATCATAAGTGTTGGGGCCAGACGATGAGCCTGACCCCAAAGCAATATTGGAAGAAGAACATTCTGCTTCTGCCGGCGTATAGGAAAGAATTTCTCTTCCTCCGCCGTCATATACCGTAAGTGTGAGTTTATGCGCCGGTATTTCTCCGGTAGTGACAAACTCAGTCAGGATGTCTACAGGCGAGAGCGTGCATGTTCTTTCATACAGTATTTTGTCATCCGCCCGCAGGGCCACACGGGCGTTGGGATATACCCCGGTAGCATAAACACAGATCCGGGACATGCCGGGTCCGGCAGCCTCCAGGCCAAGGACGACTTCCGTATTCGCGTTTGTTACTTTGCCAACCTTCTTATATGGCATAAAGTACTGCGTAAAGACCTTTTCCTCAAACGGCTTCAGCCATGTAAAATCCGGCTGGTTATCAGTGAACATTCCTGTCATTAATTCAATATATGGGCCATTGTTGTCCGTCAGGTTCCGGTCCCACGCCTGTCCGAAATCTCCGCAGCCCCAGGTCCACTGCTTCTTACCGGGAGAAACGTGGTGATCCGCCACATGGAGGATGCCCGCTTCCTTCCCGTAATCATATCCGCCGACAAAATCAAAATCCGAATGATAAGCCATATAGGATGTGGGAACCGGAATGTTTTTATAGCGGGAGATGTCCACGCCGGCGCTGTAGTCGTGCTTATAATATACACCGGTGGCGATGGGAAACTTCCATCATTTCCTTTGGCAGCTCTTCCATGTAAGTACGCACGAGGATCATCCAGAAGACATTGACAACGCCGGGGAAGATGAACACCCAGAAGCTGTCGATCAGATGCAGGCTGCGGATCACCATATAGGTTGGGATCAGACCGCCGCTGAAATACATGGTGAACACGAAGAACAGGTTGACGCCCCGCCAGCCTGGCAGCTCCCGTTTGCTCAGAGCGTAAGCCAGCATGGAAACGCAGGCTACCGTGATTGGTACACCAACGAGCACACGGCTTACTGTGATGCCCAGGGAATGGATGATCTCCTGATCCTGCAGGACTGCTTTATAGCTGTCCAGCGTGAACGAGGATGGCCAGAGCATCAGCTTCCCGTAGGTCGGGTCTCCCGCGTCATTGAGCGACTGCATAAAAATGTGCCAGAACGGGAAAAAGGTAACGATAAACAGAATCAGCAAAAAGCCGTATACCACGATATTTCCCAGAAGCTGCGATGGTGTAGGGCGCCGCAGCTTTCGTCTCACAGCTTTCTTTGTTTTTACGGCATGCATTCCCAAAGCCTCCCTTTCCACGATTATCAGAACAGATGGGTATCGCCCATGTGCGAATATAAAAATCTTGGAGGATTACACAAAGGAAAAGTACATTTATAACGAGCAGAACGGTCTTTGGTATGAGTTGCAGGGCGATTATTACCTCCCCTGTTTGGTGCTGGAGGAAGAAGATACCCAGCCCATTGGAATGTGGGGCAGAAAGCATCTTCGGTACATCAAAGAGCATCGCGAGCACTTTTTACCACCTTGCTGATCAGCGGCAAGCTGAACAGCCACCTTGTGGAGATCGACAACCGGGCAACGGAAATGTTTGATTTGATTGTGAAACAACTGGCTGAAAAGGAAGGTATCACCGAGCAGCTAAAGGCGCAGGATCAAATGGCCTGGGTGGGTGCTATGAATAGTATCCGTAACCAGGCAGAAGAAATTATCAACGCAGAGATCATTTACACATAAATGGCAAAGGGACCAACCGAAATGGTTGGTCCCTGTTTATATGGAGTTCTTTCGTGCAATACTGCGCCTGAGCGTTCCAGCGTTGGCTTTATCCGTAAGTATTTCGTGACTTCCAAGCTATTCAAGCAGTCAATGGCTACCCGTTTTGTATGTTTACCGGTGCTGACATGATTTCCGGTACTTCACTGGGGTCATCCCGTATTTTTTCACGAAGGCCCGGGTGAAATAGGAATGGTTGTGAAAACCACAGTTTGATGCCACTTCAATCACATTCAGATCCTCAACAGCAAGCTGATATGCAGCCAGCTCCAGCCGGTAATTATTCAGGTAAGCGGTAAATCCCGTGCCCATCAGATCCTTGAACAGCTTCATGAAATAGCTGGTGGAAAATCCACACAAATCAGCCACATATTGCACCGGTGTATCCATGGCATAGCTAAGCTGGACCCAGTCCAGAGCCGGTTTTAGCCGGTCGTAAGTCATATGAAGTGCCAGATCCTTCTCCCCGGTCTCCAAGCAATGCTGATTAAGCAGATGCATCACCATCAGCAGATTGGATTTAACCAGATATTCATGTGTGGAATAGCTGTCGTTACGATGCTCGATGAGGCTTTCCAGCAGCGGCTTCAGTTTCAGATTCAGCTCCGATCCTGCCGGTTCCATACAATTGACATTCTTTTCGTGTGTCAAAAAGGGTTTCAGATACTTCTCTGCCAGACGGTCCTCCCCCAAAAGCGAAAAATTGAACATAATATTATAATACTCCGCCTTCTCGGACTGGGCTTGTTCGATAGCGTGGATGGCGTGAGGGAGAACAATGACAATATCCCCCGGTTCCAGCAAGTAGTTCTGGGCCCAGACCGATACATTCAGTCGGCCGGCGGTTACGTAGATCAGTTCCGCTTCCTCGTGCCAATGGCGGGGAAATGCAGTGATGTACTCTGGGACCCGGCCCAGATACACTGCAAAGGGAAATTCTACAGTGCCGTGAATTTTGGTTTCGTGAAGCAATCTTTCGTCCACTTGCGGCCCTTCCTTCCTGAAAAATAGGATCGTGTTAGAAATACAGTATAATTGTAGGAGAATTATACCACAGGAAAGTGTATAATGCAAATAGAAAGAACATATCCCATGCCCAAAAGGAGTTCCCTTTATGACCGTACAACGAAAAAAACTCCATCAGCTTTTCTTCCCATTGTTTTTTGAGACTCTGTTCATGATGTTGGCAGGTATGGTGGATACTTTGATGCTCTCCTCCGAAGGCGACTATGCCGTGGGGGCCGTGGGCACCGCCAATACCTACATCAGCCTGTTTATCATCATGTTCTCCATCATCTCATCAGGTATGGTGGCGGTGATGACCCAGTATATCGGTGCAAAGCGACCGGGAGTTGCCCATCAGGCACTGAAACTGGGTCTGATGTTTAATTTGTCTGTAGGCGTTGTGATCACCGGTGTGCTGGTCTTCGGCACGGATGCCATTTTGAAGGCCGTGGGCATCGCCCGTGACTTGGAAGAGCCCGCCAGTATTTATCTGCGAACCATCGGTGCATTCTGTATTTGCAATGCTTTGACTCCCATTCTTTCCAGTTACCTCCGGTCTTTCGGGTATACCACACCTACCATGGTTGCCACGGTGGCAGCCAATATCATTAACGTGGTACTGAACGGGTTGTTTCTATTTGTGATGCACTGGGGTGTCTTTGGTGTGGCGCTGGCTACCGGCATTTCGAGACTGGTAAACCTGTTGTGGTTGTGTATCGCCGCAAGGTACCGCATTAAGCCGGAAAAAGACGCCGCTCCTCCGGCAAACCGGGAAGTATTGCGGAAGATCATCCGGGTGGGTCTGCCGGCGGCAACGGAGACGATCCTGTATAACATTGCTATCACACTGGTCATCAGCATGCTTAACAGGATGGATGCCACCGGAGCGCAGGTTACAGCCCGATCTTACGCTTTGCAGATCTCCAATTTCTCTTACTGCGTGTCCGCTGCACTGGCACATGCCAATGCAGTGCTGGTAGGTTGGTACATTGGTGGCTGTGAGATCGAAGCCTGTAAGCGGGATACCCGCCGGGCAGCGGTGTTGGGGATCGGTGCGGGCGTTGCGGTTTCGGGCCTCTTTGCTATATTCTCAAAGCCGATCGTGGGCCTCTTTACCGACAACCCGGACATGATTCGGCTGGTGGGTACGTTGCTGATCGTGGATATCTTCCTGGAGATCGGACGGTCTGCGAATCTGGTCTACGGCTTTGCCCTGAAAACCAGTGGCGACGCGATCTATCCCATGGCGATTGGAATTATCTTTATGTTCCTGTGTGCCTCCGGCGGAACCTGGCTCTTTGGTGTGAAGCTGGGCTGGCTGGCGGTAGGCGCTTATGTAGGCATGGCTTTGGACGAATGCATTCGCGCGATACTGATGTACGTCCGGTGGCGCAACGGGCGCTGGCAGAAATTAAGTCTTGTATCGGAAAAATGAGGTAATGCTATGAATTATGCTGCTCTTTGGCATGAAGCCACCCAAAGATACTGCTACTGTCTGGAACCGGGCAGATTTCTGTTCCGGCTCCAAACGGCAAAGGACGACTTAAAGTCCGTGACCCTTCATACCCTGGACAAGTACCTGCCCCTGAAGATCAAAGATACCCGTAAAGCTACTCCCATGAAGTGGGTGGCCAGCGACGGGCTTCGGGACTACTACGAAGTGGAGTTGGAATTTAGGGTAGTCTGCCTGCGCTACTGCTTTGAACTGGAAGACAACGCGGGCAACCGAGTATTCTTCTCAAACAGTGGCTTTACAGACACCCTCCCTGATGATATAGAGCGGCTGTTTGACTGCCCCCAGGCTCTCCGGGAAGAAGAACGCTTCGTCGCTCCGGACTGGGCCTCCGACAAGGTTATTTACCAAATATTCCCCTCCCGGTTCGCCTGCCACGAAGAAGTGGAGGACAAAATTTGGTATCAGGCCCCCATCACTGCCAGCGCGGCTCTGGGGGGCAGCCTGAAAGGTATCATTCAGCACCTTCCCTACATCGCGGACTTAGGCGTGGATGTGATCTACCTAACACCCATCTTCTATTCCAACTCCTGCCATAAGTATGATACCATCGATTACTATACCATCGACCCCACCTTCGGCACTACCGATGATTTGGTGGCGCTGGTGGACAAGGCGCACGCTTTGGGGCTGCGGGTGATCCTGGACGGTGTGTTCAATCACACCTCTCCGGAATTTTTCGCCTTCAGGGATGTGGTAGAAAAGGGAGAAAACTCCCGGTATAAAGACTGGTATTACATTAATGAATTCCCGGTTTGTACGAATCCCATGCGCCACAACTACAAGTGCTTCGGCTATTTCTGGGGCATGCCCAAGGTACGTCTGCGCTGCGCTGCCGCGGCGGAGTACTTCACAGAGGTAGCGCTTTACTGGCTGCGGATAGCGAAAGCAGACGGGTGGCGGCTGGATGTGGCGGACGAGATTTCCCACGGTTTTTGGCAGTCTTTCCGCAGAAAAATCAAGGCGGAATTCCCCCAGGCACTGATTGTGGGAGAGGTGTGGCACCACGCTCCGGACTTTCTGCAGGGCGACCAGTGGGACAGCGTCATGAACTACCCCTTCTATCGGGCGGTGCTGGACTACGCCGCTGAAGGAACACTGACCGCCTCCGGTTTTCTGGGTGTCATGGGCTTTCAGCGGGGTAATACCCACAATGCCGCGCATCATCTTATGTGGAACCTCATCGGCAGCCACGATACCGCAAGAATCCTCCATCTGTGTGGTGAAAACAAGGACAGGCAGAAGCTATGTGCCGCGCTGCAGCTTCTGACACCGGGTATGCCTATGATCTACTACGGCGACGAGGTAGCCATGACCGGTGCCAAGGATCCGGACTGCCGCCGGGGTATGCTGTGGGACGAAAGCCTGCAGGACAAGGATATGCTTTTCTGGTACAAACGGCTGCTGCGGGTGCGTAAGCAGAACCCTGCCATCACCCGGGGCGAAACGGTAGCGGAGGAGACCTGGGACAAGGATGGTCTTATCTGCGTAACCCGGTGTCTGGAAGACGATGAAGTGACCATTCTGTTCCACGCCAAGGAAGATACAATTTCCTTACCGGCGCTTTCCGGAAAGCGGAACCTGCTTACAGATAACGTATTTGACGGCAAAGTACAGGGAATTACAGCCTTGGTGCTAAAATAAAGAGAGTGACAGCGATCCGGCTACGGATCACTGTAGATATTACCATTTATTTGATTTGACAAATAATTCCACGCTTGCCATCATCAGCTTTGCCATTTCCACTTGCATGGTTGTGGTCATTGCCCGGTATTTGTCCCGGCGTTTAAACAAGCTCAATCGGCAGGCCGCGCAGATTGAGCAGGGCGATTTCAAGGTTTGGCCCGATGACTATGACAGCGACGAAATCGGTCAGCTGGGCGCCGTGATCAATCATATGAGCATTCGTCTGAAAGCGCTGATCGATGAACTGTATGTAGAGAATGAAAAAAGCCTGAACGGACAATGGAAAAGAAACCTCTCACAGAACCGTTTGCAAAATGGTTTTGTGAGAGGTTTTGCCCTGTTTTACCAGCGGCTGCCTGCCAGCATCTGTAGCGGCAATGCGTATGACCCGGCAACGGACGCGCCGCGAATAAGGATCGAAGAGAATCCGGGGGCAGTTTCATTACTAAGGAATCTCTGAATGCTGCGGGGACTGGGAAAATTTTTTGTCATTTCCTGAATGTCTGTGCAGCGGCCCGTTTTTTCTCTTTTGGCACCTGGATAAAAAGAAAAGGGGGCTGGCAGGCCCCCTTTTAGAAAGAGATTCCACGTGGAGTTCCGGTCGTCATGGAACCCCGGGGAATAGGACACATTTTGGATTACGCTTTGCCCGAATTGCGGTAGTAGTTAATCAGGCAGCCGTCGGCGATGATCTGCCGCTCAGGTTCGGTCAGCACACCGGTGGACACGGAGAACTTGGTCACGGTGCCGTCGGGCTTCACGGCGTAGGCGTCGAAGCTGGCGTCATTGGCGAGCACATGGGCACGGACATCGGGCACGAAGATGTAGTCGCCCAGCTGGAACACCTCAGGGTTCTCCACCAGGAAGGGCGTCATGCCCCAGTTGATGCAGTTGGAGCGGTAACGCTTGGTGGCGTAGCCGCAAGCGAAGTTAGCGGAAGCGCCCATGACCCGCTGACAGGAAGCGGCCTGCTCCCGGGCGGAGCCGTCGCCGGGCATGTTGGCAAAGATGGTGGAGCCCAGGTCGGTGTTCTCCGGGTCAACGGTCAATCCAGCCTTAGAAAGTGCGGCGTAAACAGCCTTCACTTCGTCACTCAGACCCTTCCCGGCCTGACGATCCCGCTCCATCTGCCGCATGACCTTGGAACGGCTGACGTACTGGGGATCCCGGCGAGACAGGGCAAATTCAGAAAGCCGCTCTGGATTGGAACGATAAGAAGAGGTCTCACCGGAGGGAATCAGCTCGTCGGTAGTGGTGACAGGGTCGGTGATGTAGGAGCAGACCTTCACCAGCAGATCCTTCGTCAGGGCGGGCATTTCCGGCCAGTCCTTGATGTTGGGGCCGAATTTTAGCGCATGGTCAGGCTCAGCCTTGCCCCAGCCGTTGTAGACTCGCTTTTCGTAGATTTCCCCCGCGAAATGGTATTCGGGGTTAGTGTACTCCACATCCAGATCGGTAGCGGCTGTCAGCTTGCCGCCGTTTGCGGCGGTTGCGGCGATGGAGCGGGCGTCCATAAGGGCCACGGCAGCCATCTGACCCTCGCCGGGCTTGGAGCCTTCCCGGTTGGGGAAGTTCCGGGTGGTGTGCCGGATGGAGAACTCTCCGTTGGCGGGAGTGTCGCCTGCACCGAAGCAGGGGCCGCAGAAGCATTCTCTCAGAATGGCACCGGCGGAGATCAGATCGTGGGCACAACCATTGCGCATCAGCTCCGCCAGAGCGGGCATGGAGCCGGGATAGACGCTGAGGGTGAAGGCGCCGTTGCCGCAGGACTTACCCCGGAGGATATCAGCGGCAGCGCAGATATTGTCGAAGGTGCCGCCGGAGCAGCCAGCAATTTCACCCTGTTCCACCCAGATGGCACCATCATGGAACTTACTGACAATGTCCATCTGCGCACCCTTGATCTGCTTGTTGGCGTTCTCCTGAATCAAATGGAGAATGTCAGCGGCGTTCTCTTGCAGCTCGTGGATGGTATAGGTGTTGCTGGGGTGCATGGGCATAGCGATGGTGCACTCTACGGTGGACAGGTCAACGTAGACACAGCCGTCATAGTAAGCAACGTCAGCAGGCTTGATTTCCTTGTAGGCTTCGGGACGGCCATGGATGGTGAAATACTGTTTTGTCTTTTCGTCCGTGACCCAGATGGAAGACCAGCAGGTGGTCTCGGTGGTCATCACGTCGATGGCGTTGCGGTACTCCATAGGCAAGTTGGCGATACCAGGACCGACAAATTCCATAACCTTATTCTTAACGTAGCCGCATTTGTAGACCGCGCCGATGATGGAAAGAGCCACATCCTGAGGGCCAACGCCGGGACGGGGAGAACCGGTCAGGTAAATGGCGATCACACCGGGACGGGCAAAGTCATAGGTACGGCCTACCAGCTGCTTTGCCAGCTCGCCGCCGCCCTCGCCTACAGCCATGGTGCCCAGGGCGCCGTAGCGGGTGTGAGAGTCAGAGCCCAGGATCATCCGGCCACAGCCGGCCATCATCTCCCGATTGTAGGAGTGGATGTTTGCCATATTGGTGGGGACATAGATGCCGCCATACTTGTGGGCGGCGGAGAGAGCAAACTTATGGTCGTCCTCGTTGATGGTGCCGCCCACGGCGCAGAGGGAATTGTGACAGTTGGTCAGAACGTAGGGCAGAGGGAACGCTTTCATGCCGGAGGCCCGGGCGGTCTGGATAATGCCAACGTAGGTGATGTCATGGGAGGTCATGGAGTCGAACTTCAGACGCATATTGTCCATGTCCTCCACAGTATTGTGGGCTTTCAGGATGCTGTAAGCCATGGTATTCCGGGCGGCCTCCGCCTGAGAAACGGTCTTGCCGGTTTTGGCAGCCACCTCGGCAGGATCCGTCACGATGGATTCGCCGCCCACAAGATAAATGCCGGTTTCATAAAGTTTCAGCATGGGATTTTCTCCTTTCAACAGTAAGAAACAATCCGTTATTCCGATATGTCGGGTCTTGTGTTTTCCTGGATTCTATTTTATAATGGAAAATAAGGGATGATATCGCCATTTTCCCTTGAAGAAGCGATCATAAAATGCGATAGAAGGGGGAACTCCTATGGAAATGAAGGAACTGGAATACATTGTCGCCGTAGCGGAGGAGGGCAGTATCAGCCGGGCGGCGGAGCGGCTGTACCTGGCCCAATCCAGCCTGAGCCAGTATCTGGCCCGATACGAAGCCGAACTGGGGGTCAAGCTGTTTCGCAGAACCTCCAACGGGGTGCGTACCACCGCCGCCGGAGATGTCTACCTGCAAAACGCACGGCAGATGTTGCTGCAATACCACCAGGTACGCAAGCAGCTGACGGATCTGAGCGCTCCCATGGAGGGAAAAATTCACTTTGGAATCAGTACCTTCCGGGGCAGCTACCTGTTTCCCAAGGCTATGGATCTGTTTCGAAGGGAGTCTCCCACCGTAGACGTGATTTTGCACGAGCACGACAGCCTGGTATTGCAGCGGAAGATCGCCGCGGGGGAACTGGATGTAGCACTGGCTGCCTTCCGGGAAGACCAGTGGGCAGGGCAGGGGAAACTGCTGATGAAGGACGAGGTCCTTTTGGTGGCAAACCGTCAGCACCCGGTGATGGAATATGTCCGGGAAGGCGGCGGCGGCCCGGATCGTCCCTGGGTGGAACTGTCAGAAATCACCCATATGGACTTCCTGCTGTCCAGCCGTTCTGCAATGCTGGGGAACATTGCCCAGAAAATGTTTGAGGATCTGGGGGTGGAGCCCCATTACGTCTGCGGGACCCAGACCGCCGCCATGTCTGCCGCGCTGGCACGGCGGGGTCTGGGAATTGCCTTTACCTATCGTTCCTGCATTGAGGAAAGCCGGGACGTAATCTATCTGAGCATCGGGAAGAAGCGGTGCTATGTCAATCTGGCACTGATCTACCCCCAGGAGGGATACCGCAGCCGGGCCATCCGTGCTTTCGAAAGCGTTCTTTGCCGAATACTGGCCACAGAGGTTTTTTAGGAAATTACAGGATCAGGGAAACAATCAGGTTGTACACGGCACAGATGCCCACGCTGATGGGAACCGCAACAAACAGCAGCCGGTTAAACAGGGCGTTCCGCTCCTCTTCCTGGCCGCAGGAACCAAGAATCAGGGAGCCGCCGGAGGAGAAGGGGCTGATGGCACTGCTCTGAGCGCCCAGTACGGTGCAGGTGAACAGAGCCACAGGGCTGATGCCGGTGGCGGCAGCCAGAGCAGGGATCAGGGGGAACAGAGCGGGGCAGACAACGCCGGTGGTGGAGCTGAAGAAACTCATCACCGCGCCTACCAGGCTGAAGGCCAGGGGGATCAGGAACACGGGGACGTTGGAGCCGATCCAGGCGCTGAGCATATCGATGGTACCGGCCTCCACGGCAACGGCAATGAGCATACCCGCGCCGGCAATCATGAGAATGGTGTTCCAGGGCACTTTGGCGATGATTTCCTTCTGGGGAGCCAGATTCATGAGCAGGGCGATGACAGCGAAGACAATGGCCACCAGACCCACATCGATTTTTGCGGCAACAGTGGAGATGACAGCGTTGCCGGGGATGAGCAGATGCAGCACGGGGAAGATCAGAACCACGGCCATCATGGCAAGAATCAGAATCAGGGTCTGCTTCTGCTTTTTGTCATAGGCCTCGGGCTTTTCAAACTTGACACCCTTGCCAATGTCCCGGTTGGTCTTGAAACCGAAGCGGAACACGGTAATGATAATCAGAGAGGAGACAATCGCCAGGGCGAACATAATGAGGGTAGAGGAGAAAGAATCGATGGCAGTCAGTTCAGGAGAGGCTTCATAGGCAGTGTCCATCAGGCCACGGAACACAACGCCCAGGGCAGCAGTGGGGAAATTGCCGCCGGCCAGAGCGCCGCAGTTGATGGCGACCGCGCCGGTGAGCTTGTCCATCCGGGCTTCCTCACAGATCAGCAGGGTGATGGGGGCCAGGAAGGCCAGCACAGTGAAGTAGGCGGCACCCATGACGGACAGAATCACTGCCACGAAAAACAAAGCATAGGGGAGCAGACCAGGGAACTTCCGGCAGGCGTACAGCAGGCTCTTGGAGATCTTTTCCAGCGTGCCGTTGGCGGCGGCCACATTGTAAAATAGCGACACCGCCAGAATAACGAACATGGTATTGGTGGGCCAGTAGCCGATGAGGGCCTTGGGCTTCAGCCCCATTACGAAGCAGCCGATGATATAGGCGAACACGATGCAGAAAAAGCCGGTATTGATCTTGGTTTTGTAGCCCAGGTATACGGCCAGCGCAATGGCCGCAATGATGCAGATACTCAAAATTGTGCCTTCCATTATGTTACCTCCTGTTTTTTATGCCTCAATCCCCAGCAGCCAGCAGGGAAGATCGTGGCTCATATAGCGGATGTGCTCTTCGGGAATGCCGTGGTCAGCCATGTATTGCAGATATTCTTCTTCCGCCAGCTCCCAGTGGGGGTTTTCCACCTGTCCGCCGTCGGTGCTGATCAGGACGTTTTTGTAACCGATCTTCTGAATGACCTCCAGATTGCCGGGCAGGTTGCTCAGGTAGCCGTTGCCTGCGCCTACGCCCTTGTTCTGGGCGTAGCAGCGTTCCAGAATCACGTTGTATTCCCTGACGATTCTTTCCTGCTCTTCCAGAGTCATATTGACGATCCACCATTCGGGGTGGGTCACAACGATTTTTTTAACGCCCATTTCCCGGGCTGCCTTGGTAACGGTGAAGATTTCCGGAACGGAAATGTGGCCGGTGCCAAGCACCGCGTCATAGGCTTTGACCAGTTCCAGAACCTTTTTCAGTTCCGGCACGATTTCCCCGTCCCGAACCACGTCCACGCAGTCTTCCGTAGATTTGCCCAGCTTTTCCAGGTGATTCCGGGCGGAAGAGGTGGGCAGCCATACCACCTTGGCCCCAAGCTTCAGGGCATTTTCCACAGCCACGGGGTTGATGCCGCCGATGCAGCGGTTCAGGGTTACGGAGCCGAACATGGTGAAATCGTTGCTCCCATTTACCCGCTCGTTGTATCGGTTTGTCAGATAGGCCCGGTTGGCGGTGTTGCCCAGGTGGGTCTTGATGACAATGGCTCTCGCGCCCACCCGTACGGCGGCGTCGCATAGCTCAAAGTCATCGTAGGCCCGGAGTCTCAGGTCGGGATTTGTGTGGACGTGCATATCAATCACGCCCTTCATGGATACTTTTCCCATGGTGATGTCCTCCTTGTCTATTGTTTCTGTTTGGAAAACACGGATGCTTCCGCTTTCCTTTCAAAAACTATTATATCGGATATTTTTTTAGCGGCAAGCAGCAGTTTGACATACGAGATATCGGATAAATCGATATCATAAATCAAAATATACAAAAAAAGATCCTGTTTATGTGCAACATAAACAGGATGCTTCAAAGTGTCGAAAAACTATGTCATTCTGAGCCAGTGCGCACACGACTCCACGCTAAGAGCCGCCTGCGGCAAAAAGCGCTCTGTACGCGCCTGTGGGCGCAGTGGCGTGAGAATCCCCCTAATTTTTAAACAATTTCGCATGAAAAATGAGGGGATTTTCGTGATTCCGGGAGATTGCCACACCAGTGGCGCTCCGCGCAGTGAATTAAGACTATTATGACTGCCAGTGGCAGTCATTCCACA
>DLAP01000035.1:0-3724 GCA_002493965.1 Clostridiales bacterium UBA7044 | reverse complement strand
GCTGGTTCGCAATGACAGCTTTTTGGGGGACTTTATTGACACGCTGAGGGCCGGAGGATATTCCTCCGGTCCAATTGTTATTTATTCTGTTCTTTTATTTCTTCTCAGACGGAATGAATTCCAGAAGGTCTTCAATCTTACAGTCGAATATGGCGCAGATTCTGGCCAATACATCGGTGTCCAGACGGGTGAACTCGTTATTGCAGTAATGACTGATTTGAGTACGCTGCATTTCCGCCCGATGACTAAGCTTATTTTTACCCATTCCGGATTTTTTGAGTAACTCATCCAGTTTGATTTTAATTGTGCCGTATTCTTCCATATGTCTCCCTCTTGATCTCAAGAAATTTGAGGGACCATTCCTCAGAGTACCTCCTCAGTTGTTTCCACATATTCCATAATGTCCCCTACCTGACATTGCAGAATTTTGCAGAAAACCTCAATGGTGTGGGTGCTGACGCTTTCATTCCGCTTCAATCTGGTGATCTGCCCGGGGCTGATATGGTACTGGTTGATTAGAGCGTATTGAGTGATCCCTTTTTCCTTCATAACATTCCATAAATTATCGTAGGAAATCATAGCATTCAAGCCTCACTTTCTGTTTGAATGTTAACCGATTTTGATATACAATCATATTAACCAATATCGGTTAATAACGACGATATTCAAAGGAGAGAGAAATGAAACATATGAATTATCAAAAATGCACGTCGAGCAATCCAAAAAATAGCGAAAAGAGAGGGCATACCCGAGACACAGGTTGTAGCAGAAATGGAGCGTGTCATGGAAGAAGGACGGCAATCTGCGTATGCGTCCGGAGATCCGAGGAAAATAGCCTTTTGGGAAAGTCTTCCCCATGAGGGGGAGAAGCCTACGGCATATGAATTTGTGGAGTTTATGAGCCAATTGACCTACAATATGATATAAAATATGCCCCGGTCTTTCGACCGGGGCTTTGAAATCCTATATCCTTAGACAATTCCCTGTGCGGTCATGGCGTCGGCCACCTTCAGGAAGCCCGCAATGTTGGCACCGGCCACATAGTTGCCCTCCATGTCGTACTGCTTGGCGGCATTGTCCAGATTGTGGAAGATATTCACCATGATATCCTTCAGCTTGGCGTCCACCTCTTCGAAGGTCCAGCTGAGGCGCTGGGAGTTCTGGGTCATCTCCAGAGCGGAGGTGGCGACGCCGCCTGCGTTGGAGGCCTTGCCGGGGCAGAACAGCACGCCACTGTCCTGGAGATACTTGGTGGCATCCAGAGTGGTGGGCATATTGGCACCTTCCGCCACGGCAAAGCAGCCGTTTGCCACCAGCATCTTTGCGTCCTCCAGATTCAGCTCGTTCTGAGTGGCGCAGGGGAGGGCCACGTCACACTTGACGCTCCATACGCCCTTGCCCTCGTGATAGACGGAACCCGGGCGGGCCTTGGCGTACTCCGTCAGACGGGCACGCTTGACCTGCTTGACATCAATCAGGGTTTCCACATCAATGCCGTCGGGATCGTAGATCCAGCCAGTGGAGTCGGAGCAGGTAACGGGCTTTGCCCCCAGCTGCCAGGCTTTTTCAATGGCGTAGGTAGCCACATTGCCTGCGCCGGAGACCACCACGGTTTTACCCTCCAAGGACTTGCCGTTGCAGCGGAGCATTTCGTCCGTCAGATACAGCAGACCATAACCGGTTGCCTGGGTTCTGGCCAGAGAGCCGCCGAAGCTTAAGCCCTTGCCGGTAAGGACACCTTCATAGAGATTGCGGATCCGCTTGTACTGGCCGAACAGGTAGCCGATTTCCCGGCCGCCCACGCCGATATCGCCTGCGGGCACGTCGGTGTCCGCACCGATGTACTTGCATAGCTCAGTCATCAGGCTCTGGCAGAAGGCCATGACCTCCCGGTCGGACTTGCCCTTGGGGTCAAAGTCAGAGCCGCCCTTGCCGCCGCCGATGGGAAGGCCGGTGAGGCTGTTCTTAAAGGTCTGCTCGAAGGCCAGGAACTTCATAATGGACAGGTTCACGGAAGGATGGAACCGGAGGCCGCCCTTGTAGGGGCCGATGGCGGAGTTGAACTGGACCCGGTAGGCGTTGTTCACCTGGACCTGGCCCTTGTCATCCACCCAGGGAACCCGGAACAGAATGGCCCGCTCGGGGGTGGTCAGCCGCTCCAGCAGGGCGTTCTTCCGATAGGTTTCCTCGTTTTTCTCAATGACGGGCCGGAGGGACTCCAGCACCTCATAAACCGCCTGGTTAAATTCCGGCTGGTCAGGATTCTGCTTTTTGACTCTTTCCAAAGTCTCGTCTACATAACTCATAAACATTTGTCCTCCCTAGAAAGATCTTTACCGCCCGTATTGTATCAGATGAAAAGGAAGAATGCAAGTGGTTTTGCAATTATTTTTTGCCGAAATTGCAAAAATGAGAGAAAAATGCTGATTTTCACAATCAGCGTTTTTGATATGAAGGAGAAATTGTGCAAAAATTCATACGATACATGATAATAAATCTTCTATATACCAATCGATACATAGATTTCCGTGGAATTGAAGCCGTAAAACTGGGGCAACGCCGCACAATGGGGGCTGCCTTTGATTTATCGGCTGATATTGACTTTATGAAAGCCATATGATACGCTAAATACAGAAAACCTATCTGCATGATTAAGAAAAGGAGGCTGCGATGACTTTACAGCAGTTACATTATGCCATTACGATTTCCGAAAGCGGTTCTCTAAACAAAGCTGCGGAAATCCTGTATATTACCCAGCCATCTTTGACCAGCTCCATTCAGGAACTTGAAAAGGAGCTTGGCATTCCCATTTTCAATCGGAGCGGACGCGGCGTCACATTAACGGTCGATGGCATAGAATTTTTGCAGCACGCAAGACAGTTATACAGCCAGTATGAAATGCTTGCTGAGAAATACGCAAATCCGCAAAACCTAAAGAAGAAATTCGGCGTATCTACTCAGCACTATTCTTTTGCGGTAAAAGCATTTGTGGAGATGGTAAAGTCTTTTGATACCTCGCATTATGAATTTGCTATTCGAGAAACACAGACCAAGGATGTGATTGGAGATGTGGCCTCACTGAAAAGTGAAATCGGCATCTTATATTTGAGCGATTTTAACCGCGCTGCGATTCGGAAACTGCTTCGTACCGCAGGACTGGAATTTCATCATCTGATTCATTGTAAAGCATATGTTTACTTATGGTCAGGTCATCCGCTGGCAAAGCAGAAATCCATTCGTTTTGAAGAGCTTGCCGATTATCCATGTCTTTCTTTTGAGCAGGGGGATACCAGTTCATTTTACTTTGCCGAAGAAATTTTAAGTACCAGCGAATATATCCGCACAATTAAGGCAAACGACAGGGCAACCATGCTGAATTTGATGATAGGGTTGAATGGCTATACGCTCTGTTCCGGTATCATTTGCGAGGAATTAAACGGCGATAATTTTATTGCTGTTCCCTTTGAAGCAGATTCCGTAGAGGAAAGCAGTGTCATGGAAATCGGTTATATCACGAAGCAAAATAGCATCCTCAGTCATATTGGGGCCAAGTATATTGAGGAGATCAGGAAATACCTGCAAATTGCAGAATAACATATTATACTTATAGGAAAAATCTATAATACTAAAACCTAATAAAACCCTTTGGCTTTATTAAGTTGGCATTGCCTAACGGCACTGCCATTTCTGTAATTTTCACAAAGACTAACTATTAAAAGTCAAG
>DLAP01000080.1 GCA_002493965.1 Clostridiales bacterium UBA7044 | reverse complement strand
AGCCAGGTGTTCCTCTTATTCCGGGGGATTGCCACACCATGCTGCTGCATGGTTCGCAATGACAGCTTGATTTTTTGGCTTTTTTGACACGCTGCGGCAAGCATTGCTTGCCGGGAACTCTTTATCCAAACAGTTTCTTCACGGTGCGGTCCCACCAGCTTGATTCCAGGCAGTAGCCGCTAAACACATAGCCGGACTGGCCGTCCTTGCTGACCTGATACCAGATGTGCCCCTGGGAGTTTTCGATGCTGCCGGTGATATTGAGCTTCTCCCCTTCCCCAATCTCAGCCACGGGAACGGAGCGGGCGTCGGTGTAATTGCTGCATGGCAGGGTCATGAGCTCTGTTTCCTTCCCAGCCCACAGCCGTTTTTCCTCCGCCTCCAGCTTGCCGCACTGGCGGAAGTAGGTCTCCGGGAGGTTATTTCTGGAATAGGCCAGGAGGGTGTCTACGGCGTTTTTATCTTCGTAAAGCTTGTACATGGGGTTTCGCAGGAGCTGCCGGTCGATGGTCACAGTGCCTACCCGCTCCCCGATTTGAAAATCGTTGTAAACCGAATAGTAGGTAGAGGCAATCAGCTCCGTAAACTCGCCAAAGTCCCCATCGCCAATGAGCAGGCACCCCGCTGACCACATGGCTCCTTCAATGGTGTGGTTGACGTTCCGGGTGTGAATGTTGATCATATCCGCCCGGGAGGTCACATAGCCCTCCGGGGTCATGTATACCGCAGGCAAGGTGTCGTCCTCCTGATCTGTACGGATGTGGAGGGCTTCATAAGCGCCGCCGTGCTTGACTGAGTAGACCTCATAGGTTCCGTCACAGACGGTAGCGGGGCCGACCTTCCCCACGCCATCGATCCGCCAGGCCCCATATTCCAGGGGACGGTCCGGCAGCGTGCTGCAATCCTGGTTAAAGTAGGAAAGATACAGCTTTCCCGTTTCGCTGAGCCGGATCACCGCGCACACAGCGGACACCCGGTAGTAGGTAATATCCGACAGGGCGGGGTCTTCCATGTTGTCCGAAGCCCCTTCAAAGAAGAAGACGGCGCTGTAGCCCTGGGAGAGGGTCTTCCGGATGGCATCATTGTTTCGGAGGTAGTAGCCGATCATGGTTTCCACATAGTCCCGGCGACTGCTGCTTTCCATGAGTTTCCTCAGGTCCGGATAGTAGCTGGATCGCGCGCTTGCGGAGGCAGGCGCAGCCGGAAGCAGAAAGCAGATCAGAAGCAGGAGCGAAAGAAGTCGGGAAAGGCGTTTTTTCATGGATTTACCTCGATTTCAAAGTGTATATAGTTTACCACCTTTCCAAGTATACGTCAATGGTCCCCGGTTTTATTTCTCTTTTGTTTACAATTTGGAACCTGACAGAAAACGACCCATGACGGCAGTACGTCATGGGTCATAAAAAAGATTCGTTCTCGATTATCATAGCTCCCAGGTCCCGGAGGTCCTCCATGCCCACCAGGAGCGCTCCCATTCGACCCAGAAGCGCGGCGCTTTCGCTGCCGTCCCGGAAACAGGCCACCGGGCTCCAACCATAGCGCAGATTCTTTACCGTTCCGTCCCAGGTCCCGCCCCGGTAAGGCCGGGCTTGGGCCACGAATACCATCCGTCCCAAGGCATGGATGCACCGGTTCCGGCTCAGTGCCCGGTGGGCAGAAAAAGCTTCGGCATAATCCTCCTCGCTGAGAAGCAGTTGATTTTGCCGGAGACTGTGCCCCTCCAGTTCATCCGCCACAATGCTGATAACCCGGCCGCCCCCATTCAGGCAGGCCTCCTGGGCCACCCGATCCGCCCCTCTGGCATTGCCGGAAACCAGGGTCAATCCCTGGGCAGCGGCTTCATGCCCTACTTTTTCCGCAAACCTCCGGTTTTCCTCATGCAAATCCCGGCTTCCCACCAAAGCAATGGCCGGCGTATGGAGCAGGGACAACTCGCCCTTGGCCCAGAGGCAGCCGGGGCTGTCCAGTCCCAGTTTTTGCCGCAGCAATAAGGGATAATCTTCACTGACACGGGTGATAGGCACACAGTCCCGACGCTTTCCCTGATAGAGATAGCAGTTAAGCCGCTCTTCCTCTTCCAGAAGGCCAACGATTCGCCTGGCCATATCCCTGCCATAGCCCAGCGCCGCCAAATCCCCTTCGGTAAGCTGCCGGTCATCCTCCGTCCTGTCCGAACTTCGAACTCGGAGGGTCAGTTCCCGAAGCTGAGATGTAGTCAGGATCGGCCGGTTGGGGTCTCCTAACCGGCTGCACAGCAGCAGGAACCCCCGCTCCCGGGGGGTCAACGGAATCTCCTTTTCTTTACAGAGGGCGGTGTCACCACCACTTCCTTGCTGAGGTTCCCGTCACCATCCAGTACCATGGGCTGAATGGTAAAGTTACAGAATTTGCAAACTTCCTCCAGCTTTGCCTTTTCAGGGAAGTTCGACACCATGCTCCAGGCAGCGCCCTTCTTCTTGGCCCGGCCGGTCCGTCCGATCCGGTGGACGTAATATTCATTTTCCTCCGGGATATCATAATTGATGACGCAATCCACATCGTCCACGTCAATGCCCCGGGAGGCCACGTCCGTGGCAATGAGCACGGGCAGCTTCCCTTCCCGGTAGCGCTGCATGGTCTTCTCCCGCTGGCTCTGGCGGATGTCGCCGTGGATGCAGTCGCAGCTTAGCCCCGCTCGCTGGAATTCGTCGCACAGCCGCTGGCACATATGCTTGGTGTTGCAGAAGATCATCACCCGCTCAAAGCCCTGGCTGCGGATTAAGCGCAGGGTGGTTTCCGCCTTCTCCAGGGGAGTGCAGGTCAGGCTGTACTGGTCGATGTCCGGCCGGTCCTCCTGCTTGGGCTCCACGGTGATCTCCACCTCGTCCCGCTGATACATCCAGGAGACCGTCATAACCTCCTGGGAGATGGTGGCGGAGAACAGCCCCAGGTTTCTCCGGTTCTTCACCTTGTCGATGATCCGGGTCACGTCCTTGAAAAATCCCATGTCCAGCATCCGGTCCGCTTCATCCAGAACCACGGTCTGAACTTTGTCCAGGCGGATGGTTTTTCGGTTATAATGATCCATGAGCCGTCCGGGCGTGGCTACCACGATCTGGGGCTTCCGCTCCAATTGTTTGATCTGGCCGCCAATGCCTGCGCCGCCGTAGAGTACCGCCACCCGGATGCCCTGATAATAGGTCAGCAATCCCCGCAGTTCGTCGCCAATCTGGATGGCAAGCTCCCGGGTGGGGGCCAGGATCAGCCCCTGGACGCCCTCCACGCTTAAGTCAATGTGTTCAATCATGGGAATGCCAAAGGCAAAGGTCTTGCCGGTGCCGGTGGGGGCCTTGGCAATCACGTCCTTCCACTGCATAAAGTGGGGGATGGCCTCCGCCTGAATGGTGGTGGGATAGCCGTAGCCCTTCTGCTCCAGGGCTTTCAGCATAGCCGGGGACAGGCCCAGGCTTTCAAATGTTACTTCCATATTTCTGTTTCCTTCTATATTTTCATTTATGCCTTATATTGTACCATCTTCTTCCCTGCTTTTCAACATAGAAATTTAAGAAGCCTCTCCTTCGGAAGTGGTGGACAAGTTTAGAAAAATATGCTATATTGTAAGGTATCTTATTATGTCTTATCAATAAGGAGGGTACAAATGGGCAAACTCATTGTACTGGAAGGAACCGACGGATCCGGCAAGTCCACCCAATTTTCCCTTTTGACTCAGCGTCTGGCCGCAGAGAAACGAACCTTTCAGCGGCTGGTCTTTCCCCAATACAGCGAGGAAAGCTCCGCGTTGATCCGGATGTATCTGGGCGGCGAGTTCGGCACCTCCCCGTCCGATGTAAATGCCTACGCCGCCTCCGCTTTCTACGCCGTGGACCGGTATGCTTCCTACAAAAAGGTCTGGGGGCAATGGTATGAGCAGGGTGGGCTGGTCGTCTCCGACCGCTACACCACCTCCAACGCCGTCCATCAGGCGTCCAAGGAGCCGGAGGAGGTCCGGGCAGACTTTCTCAAATGGCTCTACGACTTTGAATACGGAAAGCTGGGACTACCGAAACCCGATCTGGTACTCTACCTGGATGCACCCACGGACTTTACCGAGCAGATGATGCGCCGCCGGGAGGCAGATACCCATACCCACGCGGACATTCATGAGCAGGATCACGCATACCTGGCCACCTGCCGCAGGTCCGGTAAGGCTGCCGCAGCCTATTATGGCTGGACGGTAATCTCCTGCGTCCGGGACGGCTGTATGCGTTCCATAGAAGACATTCACGAAGAAATCTACCGCCATGTGGCGGCCTGTTTGGAGGAAACGAAATGATTTATATGCTGCTTGGCACCGGCTTTGAGGAAACGGAAGCCGTCGCTCCCCTGGACCTTCTGCGTCGGGCCGGTATTTCTGTAGCCACCGTGGGTGTTTCCGGTAAGGTTATCACCGGAAGCCATGGAATTCCCGTCACCGCCGATTTGGAAATTGGAGAAGTGGACCTGACCGTCATGGAAGGCGTCATTCTCCCCGGCGGCTTAGGAGGTGTCAACTCCCTGCGGGGAAGCCGAGAAGCTATGGAACTGATCCGCTTTGCCTGGGAAAATCACCTGCTCACCGCCGCCATCTGCGCCGGGCCTACAGTACTGGCGGATCTTGGCATTGTGGACGGCAAGAACGCCACCTGCTACCCCGGCTGTGAAACCGGCATGGGGCAGGCCCATATGGTAGAGGGCGCTGCCGCCGTCACCGACGGGAAGCTCATTACCGGCACCTCTGCGGGCTGCGCCATTCCCTTCGGTCTGGCCCTCATCGCCGCACTGAAGGGACAGGAGGCCGCCGACGCGGTGGCCCGCCAAATCGTCATCCGATAAAAGGAGCAACACTATGGATAAAGATCAATTTCCCCAGGAGGATGATTTCCTGAATCCGGAATCTCCCCCTGTTCCCGATCAGGATAGCCTGCCGGAAGAGCCGGAGATCCTGGAGCTTTCCTTTATGCCGGAACCCGTGGACCCCGGACAGGACACGGCCCCCGTCTCCTCTGTTTCAGAGGAAGCTCCTGAATCCCAGGAGGCTTTCTCTCCTGAGGACACGTCTGTCCTCCCGGAAGAACCCTCTGTCGAAGACACGCCCGTTTTTTCGGAAGCGCCCTTTGCCGAAGGCATCTCCGCTCTCCCGGAGGGCGATCTCCCCTCTGAAGCGCCTGTCCAGCCCTCCTTTATGGAGCGGATCCCCGATGTGGAGGAGGACTATGCAGAAGAGATCCCCGCTTTCCACGGGGAGCCTTTGGAGGTCCCCGTGGTTGGGGAGCCCCTTACCTCTGACGACGAAGCCCTGGATTACCATGGTATCATGCCCTATGGGGAGGAAGAATCGTCCCTTGACCTCAGCGTTCCGGAGGATCCGGAATTGCGCCCGGAAACAGTGGATGCAGCAGCTTTGCCAGAGCCGGAGGAAGAGCCTGACGATCAGCAATACCGGGATGGCGGTCAGGACATTGACGAGATCATGGAAGCCCCCGTCCCAGAGCCGGAACACAAGCCCCATGCCCGCCCCGTCCGGAAGGGCCGTCCCAAGAAGAAAAAAGGAGAAGGTCTGCTTGGCATTCCCAACATTCTGGCAACGGTGGTGTGGCTGGTTCTGATTCTGGCCATTGGCGTCACCGCCGGACGGATGCTGTGGGTATGTGCCGCCGATGTTCTCGCTTTTGGCCGGGAAAATAAACCTGTCACTGTTACCATCTACGAAGCGGACACCATGGACACCATCACCGACAAGCTCTATGACGCGGGGCTGATCCGCTATAAGGGCCTGTTCCAGCTCTACGCCTCCATTTCCGATGCCGATGAGAAAATCAAGCCCGGTATCTATGACCTGAACACCCTCTACGACTATCACGCCCTGGTTAACTTCATGACGCCCCGCTCCAGCCGGGAGGTTATCGAGCTTACCATTCCCGAAGGCTATACCTGCCGTCAGATCTTTGACCTGCTGGAGGAGAACCGGGTCTGTACCGCCGTGGACGTGGCCGCCTATGCAGCCGACGGAGAACTGAAGGACTACTGGTTCCTGGAAAATGTGGCCCGGGGTGACAAGTACTGTCTGGAAGGCTTCCTGTTCCCCGACACCTATGAGTTCTATAAGAACTCCACCCCCAGAGAGGCATTGGAGCGGATGCTCAACAACTTTGAAAACCGGTTCAGCGAAGAAATGCGGGCCCAGATCGACACGCTCAATGACAGCGTCACTGGCGGCGGCTATACGGTCCGGGAAGTCACCATCGTGGCCTCCCTCATCGAGAAGGAATCCGCCGCCCCTGCCGAAAGCCCCAGCATTGCCGGTGTCATCTACAACCGTCTGTTCCGGTGGGAGGGCACCCCTGCCTATCTGAACATCGATGCCGCCATTGTCTACGCTCAGGACGGCAATGCCGATACCATTGACACCAGCCTGGACAGCCCCTATAACACCTACACCCATACCGGTCTGACGCCCACGCCCATTTCTAACCCCGGCCTTGCCAGCCTGCAGGCCGCCCTCCAGCCGGAAAATCACAATTACTATTACTACGTTCTGAACCCCTCCACCGGTATGCACCAGTTCTCCACCACCCAGGAGGAACACAACGCCTATATCGCCGAGTTCTATGGTTAATGGAGGCAGCTCAAATGAGGAAACTGGAACTGCTCAGCCCCGCCGGGGATATGGAGAGGCTCAAAATGGCCGTTGCCTACGGTGCGGACGCCGTATATCTGGCGGGCACCAGCTTCGGGATGCGTTCTTTCGCGGGGAACTTTTCCCCCGAGGAGCTGCCCCTGGCAGTGAAATTCGCCCATGAGCATGGGGTCAAGTGTCACGTTACCGTCAATACCATGCCCCGCAATGAAGAGGTCCATCAGCTTCCCGCCTATTTGGAACAGCTTCAGGATGCGGGGGTGGACGCCCTGATCCTGGCCGATCTGGGGGCCTTTACCCTGGCGGGAAAGTATGCCCCCAGGTGTCAAAGGCATATCTCCACCCAGCAGTCCATTGCAAACTACGAATGCGCCCAGGCCTGGTTTGACCTGGGCGCAAGCCGGGTGGTGCTGGCCCGGGAGCTGAGCCTGGAGGAGATCCGGGTCATCCGGCAAAAGGTAGATCCCAGGCTGGAAATTGAAACCTTCGGCCATGGCGCCATGTGCGTCAGCTACTCCGGCCGGTGCCTGCTGAGTAACTACATGACCGGCCGGGACTCCAACCGGGGTGCCTGTGCCCAGCCCTGCCGTTATCAGTACGCTCTGATGGAAGAAAAGCGCCCCGGAGAATACTTCCCGGTATACGAGGACGACAAAGGTACTTACATCTTAAACTCCCGGGATATGTGCATGATTGACCATCTGCCGGAGCTGATGGAGGCCGGAGTGGACTGCATCAAAATTGAAGGCCGGGCGAAATCTGCCTATTATGCTGCCATTGTCACCGGCGCTTACCGGCACTGCATTGACGATGCCTTCGCCGGCCGGGAATTGGATCCCGTATGGCGGGATGAAACGGAGCACGTTTCCCACCGGGTCTACTCCACCGGCTTCTATTTTGGGGAGCCTGGGCAGTATACGGAAAACTCCCGGTATATTCGAAATTGGCAGATCTGTGCCAAGGTGGATGCCTGTGATGAAACCGGTCTTGCAGTGTGCAGCCTGAACAACAAGTTCAAAGCTGGTGACGAATTGGAAGTGGTGGGTCCCGACCTGAGGCCCTTCCCCATCGTTGCCGGGAACATGGCGGATCTGGAAGGGCAGCCTTTGGAGGAACCAAAGACACCCCAGATGAAATTCACCATACGGCTTTCCAAGCCTGTGCCGCCGCTTAGTATGCTGAGAAGAAGCGTCGATCTGTCCGCGAAATAACCCCCATAGATAACGCGCTGTCATTCCCATTCCGGAATGACAGCGCGTTTTCATGACCGGTTATTTCAGCAGGTTCTGAGCCATCTGGTTAATATAAGCATGATCCAGTGTATCCTCACTGCATTCCCAGACAATGATGCCCGCCAGATTCTGGCTGTTGATGAAATCCAGCTTATCCTGCAGGGTCATAGCCGTTTCGTAGGAGATGTACCACTTGAAATAGGGGGAGGTCTCGTCGTCGTTCCACAGATAGGCGCCACGATTGAACTTGTCGTAGCCATAGTGCCATCCGGTTCCGCCGTTGTCAAATTCGTCACCCATCACGGGCTTCCCATCCTCCCAGATGGTTTCGTAGCCGCTGACAGCCTCCGCTTCCCAGCCCTTCAGCATCTCCTGGGTGATCTCGTTCTCACCTGCCGGAGCCACCGGCTCAATGGGCTTGCCCACCGGGCTGGACTCGGGAACAGCCAACAGCTTATAGTCCGTTCCGTACATTGGCGTACCCACGCACATCTTCTCCATGGGCACCTTGTGTCCCAAGTTCATAACGGTGGTGGCATCCTTAACATGCTGGAACCGGCTGGCATGGCCGGTAATCCTGTCCCACAAACCCGCCATATCATAGGTCATGATGTTCACCAGATCCATATAAGGGCTGACCAGCCGCCAGTTCTGCATACAGAGGGTCCAGCCTGTGGAAGCAGAGGCGCAGGCGGTGAGCTTTTTCACCCCGACTCCGTATTTTTCATCCATGGTCTCCCAGAGGAGCTTCGCTAATTCCGCAAAGTTCTGGCTGTCCTCCTCCACAGTGCCCCAGATGGGACATCCCTGGTCAATGTCACTCTCTGGCAATCGAGCGCCGTCCTTGCTGCCGCCGAAGTACTCCCAGTCGATATCAAAGCCATCCAGCCAAGGATACTGCTCCAAAATCTCCATACAGCTATCCACAAAGGACGCCCGGCCTTCGGGGGTATAGGCCATTTCGGAGAAGAAGCCGCACTTTGTCCAGCCGCCGATGGAAATGAGCACATTGACATCCGGATACTGCTGAGCATAATAGGCATACTGGGCAAAATGGTTTCGGGGCAGGTCGGGAGCCAAATCGCTGGGTGTATCGTCCTCAAAATCCGCTCTGGGCAAGGTGGAGGCTACCCGGAACTGAGTACGAGGCGCCTCACCGGCTTCCAGTCGCTGCCAGCTCGTGTCTGTGCTTCCGTCGGCCGGTTCCACAGCCCAGAAAGCGTGGTTTACATAAGTCACCTTGTCCCAGGGGATAGAGCACACTTCTGCGCCCTGGGCAGCGGTTTTCGTATCTAAATACCAATTGGCAAAGTAGACCACAATCTGCTTGGCCGTCTCCTCCGGTTCCGGCTCCGTGGTTTCCACAGCGGTGGTTTCCGGTTCCGTAACCGGGGCAGTCGTCTCCGGCTCTGTGGGGCTGGGATCGGGAACGGGGCCGGATGCGCACCCGGCAAGCATCAAGCAGACAAGGAGCAACGCCATAATTCTCTTTTTCATAGGATCGCCTCCTGACCGGACGAAAAGTCCGTTTTCTCTATCTTAACATGGAGCTTACGAAATATCTACAATTATTTTCAAAAATCACCTTTTTTCATAGCATAGTTTTGCGTCTGAAGTGGCTTCCCGGAATGGAGAATACACCCTATTTTTCGGTAACACAGCAAAAGCGTCCTCCATCCGGAGGACGCTT
>DLAP01000001.1:2628-8373 GCA_002493965.1 Clostridiales bacterium UBA7044 | reverse complement strand
GGTTCGCAATGACAGCTTTCTTTGTGGACTTTTTTGACACGCTGAAACACCGGGAAGCCTTTTGGGGGCTTCCCGGTGTTGTTATTCAAGAATGTTATGCGAAAATGGGCTTCAGCGCCGCCGCCAGGGCATCCTTCTGAGCCTGGGCTTCCGCAAGGTCCTTCCCCAGGGTGGTGTAGTACGCCTTGATTTTCGGCTCGGTGCCGGAGGGACGGACGATCACCGTAGCGCCGCCCTCCAGACCGTAGGCCAGCACATTGGCCCCGGGCAGGCCGGTTTCCTCCGTTTTTAAGTAATCCGTAACCTTAACTACCTTGTACTGCCCGATGGCCGCGGGGGGATTCTGCCTGAGAGATGTCATAATGCCCGCCATCTTGTCCATGCCGCTCAGGCCCGGGAACTCGAAGGAATCGGTCTTATTTAAGTACCGGCCGTACTTTGTGTAAATCGCCTCCAGCCGCTCCTTGATGGAGGAGCCGATGGAGCGGTAATAGGCCGCCATTTCGCAGATCAGCATGGAGCCGATGAGGGCATCCTTGTCCCGGACGTAGGGACCTGCCAGATACCCATAGGATTCCTCGAAGCCCAGGATAAACCGGTCCACTTCTCCCGCCGCTTCCAGCTTGGCGATCTGGTCGCCGATCCACTTAAAGCCGGTGAGGACGCTGCGCACCTCCACGCCGTAGTCTTTTGCCACGGCGTCGGCAAGAGGCGTGGACACCAGGGATTTGACCGCCACGGGATGAGCGGGCATAGTGCCCGTCTCAATCCGGCTCTGGCAGATATAGTCTAAGAGCAGTACGCCAACCTCGTTGCCGGAAACCAGCTCATAGCTTCCGTCGGGGCAGCGGATGGCAATGCCCACCCGGTCGGCGTCGGGGTCGGTGGCCAGCATCAGGTCAGCGCCGATCTTTTCCGCCAGTTCCAGGCCCAGCCGGAGAGCCTCGAAAATCTCCGGGTTGGGATAGGGGCAGGTGGGGAAGTTTCCGTCGGGCTTCTCCTGCTCGGGCACCACGGTGATATCGGTGATGCCGATGTCCCGGAGGATCCGGAGGACAGGCACCAGGCCGGAGCCGTTGAGCGGGGAGTACACCAGCTTCAGCCCTGCGGTCTTGCACAGGCCGGGACGGATGGCGCGGGACTCGATGGCGCTATACAGCGCTTCCTTGCAGTCCTCCCCCACATACTGGATCAGGCCCTTTTCCAGGCCCTCCTCGAAGGACATAAGTTTCGCGCCGGTGAGGATATCGGTCTTCTGAATCTCCGCGTAGACGACGGCGGCAGCGTCGTCGGTCATCTGGCAGCCGTCGGGTCCGTAGGCCTTGTAGCCGTTATACTTGGCAGGGTTATGGGACGCCGTGACCATAATACCGGCGTTGGCGCCGTAGTAGCGGGTAGCGAAAGACAGGGCGGGGACTGGCATCAGGGCATCATAAATGCGCACCTGGATGCCGTTTGCCGCCAGCACGCAGGCGGCGTTTTTGGCAAATACATCGGAGTTAATGCGGCTGTCATAGGAGATGGCAACCAGCTGGTTGCCGCCCTGGCTTTTGACCCAGTTACATAGGCCCTGGGTGGCCTGACGGACCACATAAATATTCATCCGGTTGCTGCCCGCGCCCAGCACGCCCCGCAGGCCGGCGGTGCCAAATTTCAGAGCCACCGCGAACCGGTCCTTGATTTCTTCCTCCTGTCCCTGGATGCTTTTTAGTTCCTCGGTCAGGGCAGGGTCTTCCAGGTCAGCACTGAGCCAGCGCTGATAATCCTCCATATACATACGTATCACCTATCCTATTCGTATATTGATAAAGTTATCCTATAATTTAGCAAATATACTATAGTCGATTCTCCACCATTTGTCAATGTTCCGTTGCGGATTCCGGGAGGGACCTTTGTTGCGGATTCCGGGAGGGACCTTAGGGAGCTCTGATGAAATCGGAAAGAGCTGGCAGCAGACGCAGGAAGCTCCATTTCCCAAAAACAGGAAATGGAGCTTTTTGTTTCGCCTCGCCGTAAAGCACAGGCCCGTTCGGCCTTTATTCTTCTGTCTGCTCCAGCGCTGCCCGGAGCATAGCAGCGGCGAGCTTCTGCTGGCTTGGCGCCGCCTGCACCCACAGCCGGGACAGTTCCCGGATCTGGCTGACCTCGTTGTCTGCCAGGGCATCCCGCAGCAGATAGTCCGGGGAGATTTTCAGAGCGTTACAGATGTCAATAAACACGGGCAGGCTGGGAACCTTCCGCCCACCCTCCATCTGCCGGAGATAGGTGGCATTGATATTACATAGTTCTGACAGCTTTTCGGCGGTGAGACCCCGGTCTTTTCTTACCTGGTTGATTCGCTTGCCCAATCCCTTTTCTTCCATGTGTTACCCTTCCTCATTAGCTGACAGCGTTGATTTTATTCGCTTTTAGACTACATCATATTTTATTGTTGCAAAAGATTCTGTGAAAGCATATAATATTAGCTGTTAGGCTACAATAAAAAGAAGGAGAACACTGAAATGGAACTAAGTTATTTCCGCGACAAGCTTTTTGACCTGCTGAATGAAAGCGATGAATTGAATCTGGCTGACCTGGACACAGACGAGCACAACCGTCTGTTCATTGCGAAAACACAGGATGGGGATGTATTTGAAATTCTGTGCCGTCAGGCATCCAGCCCATCATCCTATGATTCCCTGTGAAAGGCAAAATCGGCCGCTGCGGAAGTTTCGTCTCCGCAGCGGCCGATTTTACTCTGTCCCCTCCGCCTTTTTCGGCGGGAAGGAATGATACATCTCTCCTGTCCGCAGGGTCGCGCCCCGAAGCCGTGCCAGTTCCGAAACCGTCACGATCTCAAAATTCCGCTTTTGCAGCGCGTCGATGATAGCCAGGGCCGCTTCCACGGAGCTGTCCGACATATCGTGGAGCAGGACGATATCCCCGTCGGAAACATTTTTCAGCACTGATTTTTCCACGGAAGCGGCATCCTTGGTGGCCCAGTCCCGGGGATCCACCGACCAGCCCAGGATCACCAGTCCCCGAGCCTGTGCCACCTGCCGGACGGCATCGGAGCAGCATCCTCCCGGAGGCCGGAGAAACCGGGGGTGACACCCTTCGGGAAGCAGGGCGTCGGTGTCGATGATCTCGGAAGCAATGGTACGGCGGCTCAGTTCCTTCATATTCTTGTGGGAATAGCCATGATAGCCAATCTCGTGGCCCTCCTCCAGAATCCGCTGGGCGATCTCTGGATAGATTTTGATCCGGTAGCCACACAGCAGAAACGTGGCCTTGACACCCCGGTCATACAATCCGTCCAGCAGGGCCCGCGTAAACCTTCCCGAGGGGCCGTCGTCAAAGGTCAGGGCCACATATTTGGTTTCCTCTGCCCCACGGACGGGCAAAATCAGCATGGGCAGACACAGCAGGATTGCGAGAATTCGGCGCATGGGCTTCACTTCCTTTTTGGGGATTCTCTATGGAACGCAAAAAGCGGAGTTTCCATCATCTTTCTGTTTGACGAACCGGGTAAAATAGGTTATACTGTAGGGTGGAGGGTTGCGAGATGATGCTATGCTGTCCCATCTGCGGGAAACAACTGAATCGGGCAGCAGGAAGCTTTCTCTGCCCCCAGGGCCACAGCTTTGACGTGGCTCGCCAGGGCTATGTGAATCTGCTGACGGTAAGCAGGAAGCACTCCCTGCACCCCGGGGACACCCGAGTGCAGGTCCTTTCCCGCCGGGAATTTCTGGAGGGCGGCTATTACGCCCCCATTGCGGAGGCCCTTATCCATGAGGCCCGGTCCCTTTCCCTTTCCGGGGAGCTGCTGGACATCGGCTGCGGGGAAGGGTATTACGCCGCTCGGGTGGGTCAGGCTCTGAATATGGCCGTCACCGGGCTGGATATCTCCAAGGAGGCCGTCCGCTGCGCCGCCGGGAAGTATAAAAACGCCCTGTGGCTCTGCGCCACCGCCGCCCATATTCCTGTGGAATCGGAAAGCGTGGACCTGGTCACCAGTCTCTTTGCCCTGACGCTGCCGGAGGAATTTCACCGGGTGCTGAAACCGGGCGGGTATGTTTTCCAGGTATTGGCGGCCCAGGACCATCTGCTGGGATTAAAGAAGATCATCTACGACCACCTGGAATTTAAGGAAAAGGATTCCATCCCGGCGCTTCCCGGCTTTCAGCGGGTGAAGTCCCTGTCCATTCGCTTTTCCTTCACGGTGGAGGGGCAGCAGGTGCGCAACCTGTTTTCCATGACCCCCCATGTGTTCCGGGTGAGCAGGGCCGGGGCGGAACGTCTGGAGCAGACGGAAATACTCACGGACACCGCAAGCTGTGTCCTCAACGTCTTCCGGCGTTTATAACTTGCCCGGTAAAAATCAAAGTATAACTGGAAAAAAGTCGAAAAATTTTCATGCCAGGTATTGGCACTACAATGAACGAAAGCATGAGCAGCATGAAAATTTTTTGTGCATCTGCACCGGTTGCCCCGTAGGGGCGAGGTGCAGGCACTGAAATGAATGATTTACTAGGAAAGCTTCGCTGTCATAGTAAAATTCCGGAATCTTCTGGATTCCCGGGGAAAACGGAGAATATGGAATGCTCAACAAGCTAAAATCCATTTGTGATAAATACGAGGAGCTGTGCGCGAAATCCGAACAGCCGGATTTTTACGCCGACCCCAAGAAGGCGGCCAAGCTTCTTCGGGAAAAAAGCGACCTGGAACCCATTGTGGACGCCTACCGCCGCTACACCCAGGCGGAAGCCGACATGCAGGATGCTCAGGAGCTGATGGCCGACCCGGAAATGAAGGAGCTGTGCCAGTCAGTCTACGCCGCCGCCAAGGCCCAAAAGGCCCAGCTTTATGACGAGCTTCAGATCCTGCTGCTGCCCAAGGACCCCAACGACGACAAAAACGTGATCGTGGAGATCCGGGGCGGGGTCGGCGGCGAGGAAAGCGCCCTGTTTGCCCACAGTCTATTCCGAATGTACACCATGTACGCCGCCAAAATGGGCTGGACCGTGGAGCTGATGAACTACAACGAAACAGAACTGGGTGGTGTCAAGGAAGCGGACTTTGTGCTGAGCGGCCGGGGCGCCTATTCTCGGATGAAATATGAGTCCGGAGTCCACCGGGTTCAGCGGGTGCCGGAGACCGAATCCGGCGGCCGGGTCCACACCTCCACCGCCACCGTGGCGGTACTGCCGGAAATGGAGGAAGTGGACGTACAGATTAACCCTGCCGATATTGAAATGCAGGTCTACCGCTCCAGCGGTGCGGGAGGCCAGCACATCAATAAGACCTCCTCCGCTGTGCGGCTGATCCACAAGCCCACGGGATTGGTGGCTGCCTGTCAGGAGGAGCGGAGTCAGGTCCAGAACCGGGAAAAATGTATGCGGATGCTGGCCAGCAAGCTCTATGAGATTGAGCGGGAAAAGCGGGACAGCGAAGTCACCGGAATGCGCCGGGGTCAGGTGGGCACGGGAATGCGCAACGAGCGGATCCGCACCTACAATTTCCCCCAGGGCCGGGTGACGGACCACCGGGTGAATCTGACCCTGTACCGCATCGACGCCATCATGGACGGGGACCTGGACGAGATCATCAACGCCCTGGCCACCGCCGATCAGGCGGAGAAGCTGAAGCAGGCCAAGTAGGGCATATCCATTTACCACAACAGTCCGCCAGGGCGGGAGCAAAAGCCTTCCCCAAAGGGGAAGGTCAGCGTGTCAAAAAGGTTCAAAATCAAGCTGTCATTGCGAA
>DLAP01000001.1:0-2286 GCA_002493965.1 Clostridiales bacterium UBA7044 | reverse complement strand
ATCCGGGGGATTCTCACGCCAGTGCACGCACTGGGGCAGATGAGGTGATTTCCTGATTGGAACCGCTTCTTAATCCTCACCACCTCACCCGACCTTGCTTCACTCGGCCACCCTCCCCAGAGGGGAGGGCTGTGATCTGGACATACAAACAACTTCGAGGTTATCACTATGATCTACACCACCCATTCCCCTGAGGAAACCGAGGCGCTGGGGGAGTCGCTGGCAAAACATCTTCCGGCGGGAACTGTCCTTGCTTACCGGGGGGATTTGGGAGCGGGGAAAACCGCCTTTACCCGGGGCCTTGCCCGGGGCTTAGGCTGCCGGGACCTGGTCACCAGCCCCACCTATACCATCGTCAATGAGTACTTAGGCGGGCGGCTTCCCCTGTTTCATTTTGATATGTACCGGCTCCAAAGCAGCGACGACCTGTGGGACATCGGCTGGGAGGACTACCTGGACCGGGGCGGCGTCTGCGCCGTGGAGTGGAGTGAAAACGTAGAAGACGCCATGGCGGGCGCCATTGCCGTCACCATAGAAAAGCTGGGAGATACCACCCGGCGCATCACCATAGAAGGAGGGGAACCCCTTGCTGATCTTAGCCTTTGAAACCAGCGCCAAGGCCGCGTCCGTGGCTGCGCTGGACGAAAAGCATCTTCTGGGGGAAAGCTACCAGAACACAGGGCTGACCCACAGCCAGACCCTGATGGTGATGGCAGAAGACTTATTAAAGCAATGCGGCAAAACCGTTTCCGACGTGACGGCTGTGGCTGTGGCCGCGGGCCCAGGCTCCTTTACCGGGGTGCGCATCGGCGTGGCGGCGGCCAAGGGCTTTGCCTGGGGCGCTTCCCTTCCCTGTTACGGCGTCTCCACTCTGGAAGCCATGGCAGAAACCTTAGGCGTTTGGGAGGGGTATGTGTGCCCCTGCATGGACGCAAGGCGGAGCCAGGTATATAACGCCCTGTTTTCTGTAAACACCGGAAGGATTAACCGGCTTCGGGAGGACCGGGCCATCGCCCTGGCGGAGCTGAAAGAAGACCTGCGGGATCGGGAGGGGCCCATTTTCCTGGTGGGAGACGGGGCCGTGCTGACCTATCAAACCCTGTCGGACACAGTGCCAAACCTGGTGCTGCCTCCGGAGCACCGGATGCATCAGCGGGCCGCCGGCGTGGCCCTGGTGGCAGCGAAGCAAATCGCCGCTGGGTTCCCAGGCGACGGCAACGCCCTGATCCCCAACTATCTTCGTCTGAGCCAGGCGGAACGGGAACGGGCAGAGCGGGAAAAGAAACAAGAGGAACCCTTATGAACTGGAATAAAACAGCTGCAAAAATGGAAATCCTGGCGGGCGCCGCCTTTATTGTCACCGGTCTGCTTGGAAAGGAACTTCTCTTCCGGATTCTTGGGGCCGCGCTGCTCATCCTGGGGCTGGTGCTGCTGAACATTGTCAAAGGCAAGGACCCGGAGCAGCCGGAACAGCCTCAGGATCCGATGAAAGAATAGGACCCCTTACAGGCGGAAAGCCTGACTTATATGTATATGTCAAAAGAAAAAAGGAGACTGACACAATGGCAAACGTATTTGTAATGGATCATCCTCTGGTGCACCACAAGCTGGCGATTCTCCGGAACAAGGACACCTCTGTGAAGGAGTTCCGGGAGCTGGTCGGCGAAATTGCAGGACTCATGTGCTATGAGGCAACCCGGAACCTGCCCACCGTGGATGTGGATGTGGAGACCCCCATTTCCACCGCCCACTGCAAAATGCTGGCAGGCAAGAAGCTGGCCATCGTCCCTATCCTCCGGGCAGGTCTGGGCATGGTGGACAACATGGTGGCCTTAATTCCCTCCGCAAAGATCGGCCACATCGGCCTGTACCGGGACCCCGAGACCCACAAGCCTGTGGAATATTACTGCAAGCTCCCCGATGACATCGGCAACCGGGAGGTATTTGTGGTGGATCCCATGCTGGCCACTGGCGGCAGCGCCATTGCTGCCATCGACTTTCTGAAGCAGCATGGCTGCAAGAACATCATCATGATGAACATTATCGGCTGCCCCGAGGGCATCGAGGCCGTAAACAAGGCTCACCCCGACGTGGACGTTTACCTGGCCGCCGTGGATGAGAAGCTGAACGAGCACGCCTACATTGTCCCCGGTCTGGGCGACGCCGGCGACCGGATCTTCGGTACCAAGTAAATCTTTTTGCCAGCGTAAACACAAAGGGTCTGTCTCATTTTTGAGACAGACCTCAGCGTGTCAAAAAAGTCTCAAAATCAAGCTGTCATTGCGA
>DLAP01000046.1 GCA_002493965.1 Clostridiales bacterium UBA7044 | reverse complement strand
CAGCTTGCCTTCTTCCATGACCTTAAACTTGGAGCCGTCCACCTTGCAGACGGGGCACTTGAAGCCTTCGGGGATCTCTTCGCCTTCGTAGACATAGCCGCAGACGGGGCAGACAAATTTCTTCATAGATAATTCCTCCTAAATATTTGACTTATTGTAATGCGGGAACCTCCCGCAGGGGAAACGGGGCAAACTATTTCATGAACTTGTCCACAACCTGACACAGACCGTCAATGGCGGTTTCGTCCCCGGCGGCTACCGCGTCCACCATGCAGTGGCGGAGGTGATCCTTTAAGATCACCTTACCGGTGCCATCCAGAGCGGAACGGACGGCAGCCAGCTGAATGAGCACCTCGGAGCAGTCGTACCCTTCTTCCACCATCCGCTTCACCTTCTCCAGATGGCCGATGGCCCGGGCCAGCCGGTTCACCACGGCTTTCTGATTCTCGTGGACATGGTTGTGGGTGTGGGCGATGCCATGGGCGTGGCAGTAGGCGTGGTCGTATTGCGCGTCATGTTCGTGGGTATGGTTGTGTTCATGGATATGTTCCTGGATATCTCCCTCAGACATAGGCCGCGCCTCCTTTTTTGAACATAATTTTTTTGTATTATACTCTGTTTTCCTCCGCTTTGCAACCCCTGTGGGGGGTTATTGGAAAGAAAATAAAATCTTTGACATAGGGCCTTTTCCCGGGTATAATAGAAAACAAAAGAAATATCAAGGAGGAAATTTCCTATGCATTTAGACCATGATCATATTGCCCTGGGCGCCCACACCCATGAGCATACCCATGCCGACGGCACCACCCATACCCACGAGCATACCCATCCCCATGACCACGAGCATTCCCACGACTGCGGCGGTAACTGCTCCGGCTGCGGCTCCCAGTGCGAGCACACCCCCATGGAGGAACTGACGGCCCTGATGAAATACATGGTGGGCCACAACGCCGCCCATGCCAAGGAGCTGGCCGACCTGGCCCAGCAGCTGGAGAAGGCAGGCAGCCACACCGCCTATGAGCAGGTCATGGCCGCTGTGTCCGACTTTGAGAAGGGCAATATGCGGCTGAGCGTGGTGCTCGCCAGCATGGAAAAGTAAGTAAGGAGGGACTTTTATGTGTCTTTCTACTGTGTACCGCAATACTCTGACTCCGGAAAACGTGATGATGAAGAACGTCATGCGCATTGAGTGCAAGGATGGGCTCGTGATCATCACCGACCTGATGGAGCGGCAAATGGCCATCGAGGGCGAGCTGGAAATGGCGAACCTGGTGGACGGCGTGGCCGTTGTAAAGGAGAAGGTTCCCGCCTAAAGATACCTGAGCCCGCCTGTGTTTCCCGCCTGGGAGAGCAGGCGGGCTTCTCTGTAAGAAAGAAGATATTTTGACAAAGAAAAAGGGGAAATTGCCCTTGCGACTTCCCCCTTGTGTGATATAATGACATCAGGAATATTTCCCTTTCCCAAAAAACTGAGGAGGAAACCAATATGCAGTATTTAGGCATTGACTTTCAGATGAATCATCCCCCCAAGCTGGATCCGGGGTTCATTCCCTTCGGCGTCTGGCGGGCTGCTTACCTTAAGGACGCGAAAAAACCCATTGCCATCGCCGTGGAGCGGGACAAGGGCCGCATCTCTGTTCAGCGCAGCTTCATTCATGGCACCCCCGGGATGGCCGAGGCCGACTACCGGTATGTGGAGCGGTATGTGAAGTTCCTGCTGTGGTCCATCGGCGGCTTCCGGGTCTACGTCTGTGGCTGCTCTGAAATCGCGAAGCGCCTCCAGAAGACCTATGTGCCCGAGGGAGAGCGTCACTTTGACTTCACCTTCTTCAATCAGCTCTATGAGCGGGATCTGGAAATTGTGGATCTGCCCCTGGACCAGTGCCCCGCCGCCAATGAAGCTGCCGAGCCCATCGGAGGCAATACGGACGGCTGCCGGATCGGCTTTGACGCGGGTGGCTCCGACCGGAAGGTCTCTGCGGTTATCGATGGCGAGAGCGTCTACTCCGAGGAAGTGATCTGGTTCCCCAAGCTCCAGGAGGATCCTGAGTACCACTTTAAGCACATTGTGGAAGCCTTCAAGACGGCCGCCTCCAAGATGCCCCGGGTGGATGCCATCGGTGTTTCCTCCGCCGGCACCTTCATTGGCAACGCCCCCATGGTTGCTTCCCTGTTCATCAAGGTGCCCCGCTCCAACTGGGATAAGGTGAAGACCATCTATGACCGGGCCGCCGCCGAGATCGACCCCAACATTCCCATTGTGGTAGCCAACGACGGCGACGTCAGTGCTCTGGCCGGCGCTATGGGTCTGAATACTGGCAGCATTATGGGCATCGCCATGGGCACCTCCGAGGCCGTAGGCTATGTGGATAAGGACAAGAACGTGCTGGGCTGGATCAGCGAGCTGGCCTTTGCCCCCGTGGACCTGGCGGAAAACGCCATGCAGGACGAGTGGTCCACCGACTTCGGCGTGGGCTGCAAGTACTTCTCCCAGGATGCGGTCATCAAGCTGGCCCCTGCGGCGGGTATTGAGATTGACGAGAGCCTGTCTCTGGCGGAAAAGCTGAAATTCGTCCAGGGCCTGATGAATGAGGACGACCCCAGAGCTCAGGCCATCTTCGAGACCATCGGTGCGTACCTGGCCTACACGGTGGTGCTGTACTCCCAGTTCTATGACATTGAGCACATGATGCTCATGGGCCGGGTCATGTCCGGCAAGGGCGGCGACACCATCCTGGCGGTGTGCAACCAGATCCTGGAAGAGGAATACCCGGAGCTTCACAAGAAGTGCGAGGTCATGCTCCCCGATGAGAAGACCCGCCGGGTGGGCCAGTCCTTCGCGGCTGCTTCTCTGCCCAGGCTGAAGTAAGGAAACATACAGGAAAGGCGCTGCTCCAAACGGGGTAGCGCCTTCTTGGCTGAGAGGGTGCACCGTATAAAAACAAGGTCTGTCTCAAAAATGAGACAGACCCCAGGCTGTCGAAAAACCGTGTCACTCTGAGCCAGTTCGCATGAAATTATGGAATAACTGCCACTGGCGTGGGAATCCCCCGGATTTTTAAACTATTTTTA
>DLAP01000041.1 GCA_002493965.1 Clostridiales bacterium UBA7044 | reverse complement strand
CACATTGGCGTAAGCCAGCAGGTTCCCCATCGGGGCAATCGGGCGCACAGTTACATCCAGCTTCAAGCTTTCACCCGTCTGTGCCTCCGGCTGCATGGGTTCGTTGTTTGTCTTACTCATATAGAAAAGTCCTCCTTCTTGTTAAAATATAGGTTGGTTACACGCTAATGCGAGTTAAAAATACTTTTGGATAGCGAGCCTGTCTTAAACAGGGCAAAGGCCAGCAGGACCGTATAGCCTGCCGTGCCCCAGATTGCGCCGTGAATGTCGCCGGAAGAAGGGATTGACTGGACCAGCACCGCATAAATTGCAACGCAGACCAGGATCAAAAACCCCTGGAAACCTAAAGCAAACAGGGAGCGCAGGTAATTTGTCCCCATCTGCCCCCATTCACGGTTTGCCATTGTGGAAAAGGGTATGGGTGCCAGGCTGACTGTAAGATATATTTCAATCATACGGCCATACACAATGACAAAGATCACGATGGACAACACCCACATGCACAGGTTGATAATGTTGGTCTCCAGCCACAGGCCGATCAGCTCCCACATCCCCATTGCTTCAAGCTGCGTTTCCAGGTCGGCCAGCGCAGCGGTGACGTCCATGTTCCCGTTTATCACGCCGGCGCTCTGGCTCACCACATTCTGGGCGACGTCAAACACCGCCATGACGATAGTAAAGCAGTTGGTGAGCAGGTATGTGGCAACAAAGGTTTTGAAAATCCACTTGAAGATGTTGAACGTATCAAAATCGTGCATGTTGTTCTTTTCCAGGATCATCTGGATCAGTTCATAGACAAGGACAAAAGTCAGGATAATTCCCGCAATGGGAATGACGACGGTTTCAGAAAGATTCTGGATCATGCTGAACACGCCGCCATTCCAGCCCTGCGGTGTCTGTCCTACCTGTGAGGCCACATCCGAGACCTGGCTGTTGACGGACTCAAAGATACCGGTGTATTGTCCTGTAATCGCTTCGATTAAGCCCTCTTTAATCCAGTCTGTTATCCGTTCAAACAGACTGCCCATTGGCTATTAACCGAACAGGCCGGAGAGCAGCGGGATCAGCGTGGCACCCACCAGCGCAATGCCGCCGCCAGCCATAAGCTGTTTCATGCCCTGGGATTTGGCACCAGGGTTGTCATTGCCATAACCTTCCAGAAGGTTGATGACGCCCCATGCGCCGAGGCCAGCGCCCAGAGCAATAACCAGGATTTTCAGGGTATCAATCGCACTTGCAAAAAAAGCCATAAAGTTCCTCCTTTAATTTAAGAAATATTGTTTTTGTGTTGTGGCCATATCAGGCCGGAAACGAAAAAACGCCCCTGTGCTTCAAGAACATTTACAAAAAGCACAGGGGCGGCAGAGTTCAGGATATACCTGAAAAAATATTCAGTTGTCAGGGAGGGGCACGAATCCTCAATAAAACCTCCTTCCGGTGAAAAGAAAAAGCCCGTCAAAGCCAGAAACCTTAACAGGCAGCTACATCATCATATAGCCGGAGCCTCCAAATCCTCCGCTGTGACCTCATAATTACGGTACAGCTCGCCGGGACGCATCGGCATTTTTGTAGATAAAAATTTCTCAATGTCAAAAGCGTTCTTCTCATTGAAATCGGAAAGCAGCCGGTAATTTGGGTGTCTGGTAATATCGTACTTCCGGGAGAGGAAAGGGCGCACGCCTCTGATCTGCAGCAGACATTTCCCACCGTCCATGACGGCCAGCTCGTCCACCGACATCAAATCCTTTCCCAGCTTCTGAAAATTCTGGCCGTGGGATTCCTGGGTGCCTTTCGTGACGCTGGTGTTATACATGTCGATGGTCTCTTTCCCAAGCAGGGAGTTCCAGCTTTTCAGCGTGGTTTCTTCCTTGCCTCCCAGGAAAAGGGAAGCGTCACAGTTGCCGATGATGGTGTCCATGTTGTCCTTATAAAGCGCCTTTAGCTGGCTCTGCGCCTGCAGGACCAGACAGGCCGAAATCTCCCTGGAACGGATCGTTGCCATCAGCTTTTCCAGGTTTGGAATCTGCCCGATGTTGGCGGCCTCGTCGATCAGGCACCGCACATGTACCGGCAGCCTGCCGCCGTACTTGTCATCGGCACGCTCGCACAGCAGATTGAACAACTGCGTATAGGCCATGCTGACAAGGAAATTGAAGGTCGCGTCCGTATCGCTGATAATAAAAAACAGCGCCGTTTTCCTATCTCCAACCAAGTCAAGCTCCAACTCGTCATACATAGTGATCTCCCGGACTTCCTTAATGTCGAAGGGGGCAAGTCTGGCACCGCAGGAAATAAGGATAGATTTTGCTGTCTTGCCCGCCGCAAGTTTGTATTTTTTATACTGGCGTAAGGCGAAGTGGTCCGGGTCTTTCTGTTCCAGTGCGTCAAAGAGAAGGTCAACGGCATTTTTGAAACTTTCGTCATCCTCCCGGACCTCCATAGCGTTTATCATTTCTACCAGAGTGGAAAAATTCTGCTCGTTTGTGGGGGCCTCATAATAGATATAGCCGATCAATGCTGTGTAAAGCAAAGTTTCGGCCTTGACCCAGAAATCGTCGCCGGATTTTCCTTCTCCTTTGGTATTTGCGATCAGCACCGTTACCAGTTTCAGAATATCCTTCTCATTGTGAATGTAAGCAAAAGGGTTATAGTGCATACTTTTTGAAAAGTTGATCGTATTGAATACCTTGATCTTATAAGGCTCATACACGATTTTTCCATTCTTTCCCCGGACCGGGTTGCCGTCCTTATCCAGTTTCGGTGTGCCGCGGCTTAACAGCTTTCCCACCTCAATCAAGACCGTACCTTTCGGATCGGTGACGACATAGGAGCTGTGCATCTGCATAAGATTGGGCTTGATAAAAAATCTCGTCTTGCCAGAGCCGGAACCACCGACTACCAGCACATTTTTATTGCGGGCATGGGCCGGATTCTTCGGCCTGCCGGACATCATAAGCCCCTCGGTCTGCGTCAGGATAATGTTGTTTTCCGGTTTCGGGTCTATAAAAGGGGCAATATCTGTTTTGTTGCCCCAGCGGGCGCTCCCGTATTCCACATTTTTGCGGTACTTTTTGGCATCCTTTCCTTTAAGATAGACTGCCAGCCGCACAATCACCGCACCG